>DAHVOV010000263.1 GCA_027318645.1 Candidatus Aminicenantota bacterium | reverse complement strand
CCCCGTCGCCTCCCGGCTGCAGCTGCGGCCGCAGCCTGCCCCGCAGCAGCGCGCGCCGCGATGGCGAAAGCAGGCGTCCGATCCAGAAGGGCCAGCTCAGCAGCAGGAACAGGAGATAGAGGAGGTCCACGATGAGCATGGGCCATTATAGCACAGCGCCGGCAACGGGGGCCATCGCGCGCCGCCCCGCTGCCGTTGACTTCGCGGGAACCGGGCCGTAAAATGCGGCCATGGCAGAGAAGATCAAGGCCGTCGTCCTGGCCGCCGGCAAGTCCACGCGCATGCGCTCGGAGCGCTCCAAGGTGCTGCACCCCATCCTGGGCCGCGAGATCATCCGCTACCTGCTGGACAGCCTGGCCGGCTGCGGCCTGGACCCCGAGGACGTCATCGTGGTCGTGGGCGACAACCGCGGGGAGGTCGAGGCGACCCTGGGCGGCGGCTATCGCTTCGCCCGCCAGGAGGAGCCGCTGGGGACCGCCCACGCCCTGCGGAGCGCGGCGCCGCTGCTGGCCGGCCATCGCGGCGGCCTGCTGGTCCTGGTCGGCGACAATCCCTACATCACCGCCGGGGAGCTGCGGCGGCTCATCGAACGCCACCGCTCCAGCCGCGCCGCCTGCACGCTGATCAGCGCGGTCTTCGCCGGCGAGGTCCCGCCGTTCGGCCGCATCGTGCGCGGCGCCGACGGCCTCGTCGAGCGCATCGTCGAGGAGCGGGACGCCACGCCCGAGGAGCGGCTCATCCGCGAGGTGAACGCCTCGATCTACCTGCTCGACGCCCCGGCGGCCTTGCCCCTGCTGGCGCGGATCGGCAACGACAACGCCAAGCGGGAATACTACCTGACCGACATCGTCGCCCTCATCCGCGGCCAGGGCGGCCGGGTGGAGGCGCTCGCCGCCGCCGACCCCGAGGTCGCCATCGGCATCAACGACCGCCTTGACCTGCAGCGGGCGCAGGCGAAGTTCAACCAGCGCCGCCTGCGGCAGCTGATGCTCGAGGGCGGGGTGACGGTCCTGCAGCCCGAGACCGTGACCGTCGAGCACGACGTGGAGATTGGCCGCGACACCGTCCTCTTCCCCTGCACCTACCTGGGCGCCGGCACGCGCATCGGCGTCGGCTGCGCCATCGGCCCCTTCGCCTGCCTGCGCAACGTCCGCGTCCCCGACGGCGGGCGGCGCGAGTTCGTGAACGAGCGGGGCTGAGGCCCGCCCGGGACCGGCCGCGGTTGACTTTTGGCGGGAATCCCATATAATGAGAGCAACCCGAACGGTCCCGAGGAGCGCCGATGATCAGGAAGTTGATCAAGCCGAACTTCAAGGAAATGAAGCAGAAATCCAACCAGGAGAACAAGCGCAAGCCGCCGCCGCCCTATAAGACCCACGCCGAGAACTACTACTACATCAAGCAGATGAACAACCGCACGCAGCTGGTCTTCGAGCTGCTGAGCGGCGACGTGCTCAAGGGGCTGCTCGACTGGTACGACGAGAAATGCCTGAAGGTCAAGAAGCAGGACGGCGGCACCCTGATCGTCTTCAAGTCGCAGATCAAGTACATCTACAAGAACCCCGACTTTGCCGAACCCAAACGCGAAGAACCCGCCCCGGGGAAATAAGGTCATCGCCGTCACGCTGGGCGATCCCCAGGGGATCGGGCCCGAGGTCGTCGCCAAGAGCCTGGACGCCCGCTCCCCGGACGCCTCGCTGCTGCTGGTCGGGTCCCGCCGCCATTTCCCGGCCTGCGGCCTGCGCCTCCTCGACGATGCCGGCGCCATCGGCGCCGGCGAGACGGCGTTCCTCGACGTCGGCGACGGGCCGGCGGGCGGCGACCCCTCCTTCCACTGGGTGCGCACGGCGGCGGAGCTGGCCCTGCAGGGCAAGGCACGGGCCCTGGTCACCGGGCCGGTCGACAAGGACCGCTGGCTGTCCGCCGGCGTGCCTTATCGCGGCCACACCGATTTCTTCGCCGCGGCCGTCGCCGCCGCCCCGGTCATGTTCTTCTGGTCGTCGCGGAGGGCTTCGTCGCCCGGACGATCGCGCTGCCGGGAGCCGCGGCCGACGAGGTCCGCTCCCTCTCGGCGACGGCCGAGGCCGTCTGGTACGTCCGCGGCGGCGAGGGGAGCGAGGCG
>DAHVOV010000258.1 GCA_027318645.1 Candidatus Aminicenantota bacterium | reverse complement strand
AGTCAAGACGGCTCAGCCGCGGCCGCCGGCCAGGAAGATGCGCGCCTTGGGCTCGTCCTCCCCGGAGCGGACGATGGCCGGCGGGGCGGTCGTGAGATCGACGACCGTCGAGCCTTGGGATGAAGGGAGCGTTCCGCCGTCGATCAGGATGTCCAGGCCGGGGAACTCCCGGGCGATGAGAGCGGGGTCCTGCAGCGGCGGCCGGCCGCTGCGGTTGGCCGAGGTGCTGACCAGCGGGGCGCCCAGGCGCTGGATCAGGTCGAGCAGCGGCTTCAGCCCGGGCATGCGCACGCCGATCTTCCCGCTCCCCTTCAGCAGCGCCGGATCGACGGCAGGGCCGGGCGCGAACAGGAAAGTGAACTTCCCGGGCAATAGCCCCTGGAGACGCCCGCGCAGGCCGGCGGGGATCCCGCGCACGAGCGACTCCAGCATGGGCCAGTCGCCGACCGCTGCCGAATACGGCGCGCCGCCCCTCCCCTTCAGCCTGTCGACGGCCGCATGGGCGGCGGGCGACAGGAAGTTCCCGCCCAGCCCGTACAGCGTGTCGGTGGTATAGGCGATCACGCCGTCGCCGCGCAGGCAGTCGCCGATCCGCCGCAGGTTATCGACGGTCAAGACATCGGCGAGGGGAATGACGATCATGGGTAGAGCCGGAACGGCCGGACCGCCTCGGCAAAGGCGGCGATGCCGCGCTCGACGCCGGCGCGCAGGCGTGCGTAGGGGACATCGTCGTCGATTGAGCGGCGCACCAGGTCGCTGCCGCAGATCATATCGATGGGCGGCCGCTCGCGCTCGAACTCGTAGGGCGGCTGCTTCCAGGCGAAGCGGCCCGGGTAGAGCCGGGCGACGGCGCGGACCAGCTCGTAGTAGGCGGCGAAGGAGCGGAAGCGGTCGCGGTCGGTCACCTGCACCAGCACTCCGCCGCAGACGCGGCCCGCATGCTTGGAGAACTCGGGCTTGAAGTACATGGGGACGAAGCGCACGCCGGGCAGGCGCAGCAGCGCCAGCTCGGCGGCCAGGAGGAAGGGATCGACGAACGGAGCGCCCGCCAGTTCGAAGGGCCGGGTGGTGCCGCGCCCCTCGGAGAGGTTCGTCCCCTCCAGCAGCACGGCGCCGGGGTAGACCAGGGCCGTGGCGAAGGAGGGCATGTTGGGCGAGGGCAGCGTCCAGCTTCCGGGGGAAAACTCCCCGCGCCGCCAGTGGCGGGCCTTCACCACGGAGAACGGCACGTCCAGCTCGTGGTAGCTCACGGCGTAGGAGAGGAACTCGCCGGCGGTCAGGCCGTGGCGCATGGGCGCCGGGAGCTGGGCGACGATGCTGAAATGGTCGGGCCGGGCGACCGGCCCCTCCAGGTCGCGGCCGTTGAGCGGGTTAGGGCGGTCCAGGACGACGACCTCGATGCCCCGCCCCGAGAGATGGCGCAGCACCATGGCCAGGTGGTTCAGGAAGGTGTAGACCCGGGTGCCGACGTCGAAGGGATCGCAGAGCAGCAGGTCGATCCCGCGCAGCCACTCCTCCGCCGGCAGCAGGCTCTCGCCGTACAGGCTGCGCACCGGCACGCCGGCCCGTTTCCAGCGGAACGAGGGCGACAGGACCATGTTGTCCTGCTTGTCAACGAAGAAGCCGTGCTGCAGCGACCAGATGGCCTGCAAGCGGCTCCCGGCCAGCTGCCGTACCACGTCATGGGTGGGCCGCCCCGCCGAGTCGATGCTGGCGCTGCCCGTGACCAGGGCGATCCGCCGACAGCCCAGCAGCCGGGCGTGGATCCCCGCCAGCGCGTCGATGCCGTTGATGAGATGGGGCATGGGCGTCCTGCCGGAGCTCGCTTATTGCTTCAGCGTCCTGACGCCGGAGCGGCCGTACACCTTTCCCGAAGGCCGCCAGGACTCGTCGAACCAG
>DAHVOV010000367.1 GCA_027318645.1 Candidatus Aminicenantota bacterium | reverse complement strand
TCCGACAGCGGCTTTTCCAGCCCGGCGCCCAGGCCTAGTCCGAATTCATGGACAACGGCGCCCGGCCCGTTCTCCAGACGGGTGCGGAAGGACGCCCCGTCGCCATGGACGAACCAGCGCAGTCGCTCCCCGCGCTCCCGGCCCATGAACTGCAGGCCGAACGCAAGGGCGGAACGCCGGTTGCCCGACGGATCGCCCCACATGACGGGCGAGAAAAAATGGCTGTACCCGGCCTGGAACCAGAGGCCCCGGGCCAGCGGCAGGAGCACTTTCCCGGAAACCAGGAGCCCGGACAATGCCTCGCCCCAGGCCTTGCCCCCTTCCAGCAGGAACCCGATGGGCCGGCCCGGCGCGGCTCCGGCCGGCCGCGGCAGCAGCAGGACCATCGTGGCCGCAATAAGGACGACGCTGATCTTTTTCATGGATCCTCCTCATGTCCGCCGCTCGCTCGGGCGCTCGACGGCCGCTTCACCAGCAATCAGAACTCCTACCGTGCGCCTTCAGGCTATGGCGCCTCCCTTGAACCCGGTTCCCGGCACATCACAATTCCACGCTGAGGAGGCGCACGTCGCAGCGCCAAGCGGCGCCGGCCCTGAGGCCGGGGGCGAAGACCGGCCGGACCGCGATGCCGGGCATCCCCAGCCCGAGCCTGCCGCCGGTCACGCTTAGCAGCCCGCTTTCGCCGCGGATCGCGCGCCCTCCCCGCGAGCGGCCATGGAGGATGGCGGCGCCAAGCGGAGGCAGGACCACGAAGGGGACGAGGGCCGCCACCCCGAGGTCGCCTATGTCTCCCAGGACCGACACGGCGGCGACCGCGGCGAGTTCCCCGGCCATGGCGCCCAGCACGGCCATCCCCAGTCCGCCGCGCCGCGCCGCGGCCCAGTGGACCGTCAGGGCGCTGCCGATCACGGAGCCGGCCAGGGCGCCGATGGCCACGGGCGGCAGCGCCCCGTGCTCATCCCGGCTCATCCTCGCCGCCAGCAGCCCGCCGGCGATGCCGCCGAGGACGTTGCCGAAGATGCCGACCGCCACCACTCCCGGCTCGCTGGCTTCCCCGCGGGGGAACGCCGGCGCGCTCTCCAGCCCCATCACGATGAGCGATATCACGGCTCGTTTCATTGCGCCTCCGGGGCGGGATCCGCCCGCCATCTCCGGTACAACACCCGCCTCAGGCCGCTGCGCTACCCCGGGCGGCAGGGAGGCATTCCGCAGTGGCGCGGTTTTCCCGGCGTTGTGTTATACTGGTCATGAAAGGGACCAGCGGACAACCCAATGACCGAAACGGGGGACATTCCCATCGACGTGGACCGGCTGTACCGGCGCTACGCGCCCATGGTGCTGCGCCGCTGCCGCCGCCTGCTCCGCGACGAGGACCAGGCGGTCGACGCCATGCAGGAGGTCTTTGTCCGCCTGCTGTCCCACCGCGACCGCCTGCACGGCCGCTTCCCCTCCAGCCTCCTCTACCGCATGGCGACCAACGTCTGCCTCAACGTGATCCGCGCCGGCCGCGTGCGGCGGCAAGAGGACGACGAGGGGGTCCTGGAGAACATCGCCTGCGCCGCCGGGCAGGAGCGGCAAACCCTGGCGGGCGTCGTCCTGGAGCGGCTCTTCCGCCGCGAGCGCCCCTCGACGCGGGAGATCGCCGTGCTGCACTATGTCGACGGCATGACCTACCGCGAGGTGGGCCGCCAGGTCGGGTTGTCGGCCGCCGGCGTGAGGAAGCGGCTGCGGGAGTTCCGCGCCCGCGCCCAGTCCATCGATGCGGCCGGGACGGAGCCGTGAAGGCGCAGGAGGGATAGGATGAGCCGGGAGACGCGCATGCCCGAATGGATGCTGGAGCGCTACCTGCTGGACGAGCTGACCGCCCGGGAGCGGCGCCGCGTGCGGAGGGAGCTGGAGCGCGACCCCGAGCTGCGCTCGGCGCTGGAGGCGCTGCAGCGCTCCAACGAGGAGATCCTGAACGCCTACCCGGCGGAGCGCGTTGTCCCGCGCCTCCTCGAGCGCGCGCATGGCGCCCCCGCCCCGGCGCCCCGGCGCCCGCGCCTGGCCTGGGCCGCCGTACCGGCGCTGGCGGCGGCGGTCCTGCTGCTGGTCCTGCTGCCCCCCGCGCTGAAGCGGCGGACGGGCGGCGACGAATACGCCGGCGTCAAGGGCGGGGCCGCGGCGCCCGCCCTGTTGGTGTTCCGCCAGGGCGGGGACGGCGCCCCGCTGGCGGACGGGAGCGCGGCGCGGGCGGGCGACCGGCTGCAGCTGGCCTATCTCCCAGGCAAGGCCCTGCACGGCGTGATCCTCTCCATCGACGGCGCCGGCGGCGTCACCCTGCATTTCCCGGAGCATGAGGACGGGGAAACGGCCCTGCGTCCGGGCGGCAGGACGCTCCTGCCGCGCTCGTTCGAGCTGGACGAGGCGCCCCGCTTCGAGCGCTTCTTTTTCGTCTTCGCCGACGCTCCGCTGGCCGTCGCCGACCTCCTGGCCGGCGCCCGGGCCCTGGCCGCCGCCGGCGAGCGGGCCATGACCGCGCCGCTGGACCTGCCTCGCGGCGGCGGCCAGGTCTCGCTGCTGCTGAGGAAATGAGGAGCGCCATGGGAGCGATCGCGCGGCGCGGCCTTCTGTGCGCTCTGCTCCTGGCGGCGGCGGCCGTGCCGCAGGGCGCCACCGACCTCCCCGCCGGGGCCCTGCGCCGCTTCTCGCTGGTCATCGGCGCCAACGACGGCGGGCCGGGACGGGAGCGCCTGCGCTACGCCGTGAGCGACGCCAAGGCCGTGATCCAGGTGCTGGAGGGGCTGGGCGGGATCAACCCCGACGACAGCCGCCTGCTGCTGGAGCCGCGCCGCGAGGCGCTGCTGTGGGAGATGGGGCGCCTGCGCGAGCGCCTGGCGCGCCTGCGGCCGTCCCAGCCCCGGCTGGAGGCGCTGTTCTATTATTCCGGCCACGCCGACGCCGACGGCCTGCTGCTGGGCCGCGAGAGCGTCTCCTACCGCGAGCTGCGCGGCTGGCTGGACGGGCTGGACGCCGATGCCCGCGTCGTCATCCTCGACTCCTGCGCCTCGGGCGCCTTCATCCGTTCCAAGGGCGGCCGCCCCCGCCCGCCCTTCATGCTGGACGCCGCCTTCACCATGAAGGGCTACGCCGTCATGACCTCCAGCTCGGCCGACGAGGCGTCGCAGGAGTCGGAGCGCGTCCGCGGCTCCTTTTTCACCCGCGCCCTGCTCACCGGCCTGCGCGGCGCCGCCGACGCCTCCTCCGACGGCCGGGTGACGCTGAGCGAGGCCTACCAGTATGCGTTCAGCGAGACCCTGCGCCAGACCGAGCGGGCCGCAGCCGGCCCGCAGCATCCCAGCTACGACATCCAGATGTCCGGCACCGGCGACGTGGTCCTCACCGACCTGCGCAGCGGCGAGGCGCGGCTGCGCCTCGGCCGGGGCCTCGCCGGCCGCGTCTTCATCCATGACCGCTCGGGTTCCCTGGTGATGGAGTTCCCCAAGGCCGCCGCCGCGGAGCTGGAGGTGGAGCTGCCCCGCGGCCGCTACCGGCTCATCGTCGTCGACGAGAGCGAGGTGCGCGAGGCGGAGGTGGAGGTCGCCGGCAGCGGCGGCCGGGAAGTCGGGGAAGGGGAATTCTCGCGCACCGAGATCCTCGACGCCATCGCCCGCGGCGACCGCGAGGCCCGGCGGCAAAACGGGCCGTACGCGGGCAAGCGGATCCACTTCCATGCCCAGTTCATCGGCAAGATGTCCCGCTACGAGGGGCGCTGGACCTTCATGCCCGGCATGCAGCTGGGGGCGAGGCTGGGCGAATCGCTGGCGTTCGGCCTGGTCGGCTTCGGCCGCGTCGGGACGGGAACGGGCAGTCGGCCGCCGTTCTGGGGGCTGGCCATCGACTATCCGCTCCTGAAGCAGGGCCGGCTCGGGGTGCGGCTGCGCACCGTCGCCGGCATGATGCAACGCGAGGGCGAGGACGGGCTGTCCCGGCGCTACTCCCTGGTGATCGAGCCCGGCGCCGGCGTGGCCTGGGCGCTCAGCCACCGCGTCAACCTGATCGCCCAGGCCAGCCTCGATTTCGTCGACGGCGCCAACGACGACCTGCGCCGCTTCTCCGTGGGGCTGGGCCTGGAACTGTGCCGGCAGTGAGCCGGCCGCGGCAGGGGGCCTGAAGGAGGCGCCGGCGGCGCTGCGCATAGCCGGGGCCCGGGCCGACCCGGGATAACGAGAGAAATTGACAAGGCCGGACGATTTCAATACAATGGAGCCCCATGAGATCCCCTGCCAGGTCCATCCTCCCCTTGCTGCTATTGGTCGCGGCGGTCGCGCCGCTGCGGGGCGGCCGGGACGCCTCGGAGGTCGCGGAGCGCTTCGAGTTCCAGGGCCGGCCGTACGCGGTCCGGGCCCTCTTCTCCCCCGGCTGCGCCGGGCTGCGGCTGGAAGGGGCGCGGGCGGCCGACCTCAGCGCCGGCATGGCGGGCGAGAACATCTACCTGGCCACGCGGACCGGCGACGGCAACTTCTGGGTCTTCTGGCTCAGCCACCGCCCCACGGCCGACCGCCTGGCCGGCTACGACTTCCGGCTCGGCCGCAGCCGCATCCTCGTCGACAGCGGCTTCTCCTTCATCGGCCCGCCGCAGGTCGTCGAGACCCGCGGCCGCCTGGAGGGGCTGGTGTTCCTGGCGAACCGCTCGGGCAATGACGACCTCTACTACTGGGACGCGGGATCGGGGCGGCTCACCCAGCTGACCGCCACCCGCGAGTCGGAGAAGGAGTTCGTCGTCGACCGCGCCGGCGGCGGGCTGGAGATCGGGACGCGCACCCTGTGGGAGCGCTTCCGCTACCGCCTCGTCCCGCCGCAGGGGGACTGCGTCCTGCTGGAGCGCGAGCCGCTGGCGGCCGGCCCGCCCGGGCCCGCGACGGCGGTCGTTCCCGAGTTTTACAACACCTACGTCGGCTTCGGCGACAGCATCACCTGGGGCAAGAT
>DAHVOV010000358.1 GCA_027318645.1 Candidatus Aminicenantota bacterium | reverse complement strand
CGATTGTTGTAGCCGTCACACATGTACAGCGACTGGTCCGGCGTGATGTAGAGTCCCCATGGAGCGCCCACGTTGTTCCACTGCTGGAGGAACTCGCCGTCGGCGGTGACCTGGGGGCAGAGTTCGGGGCCCGGCGAGTTGACTCCGGGACCGAGGTTGACCGGCTCGCCCCACGAGCCGTCCGGCCGGCGGAAGCTGGCGTAGAGGTCGAGATCGCGCTGGAAAAGCAGGTAGCCGCCGTCGGGGGCGATGCCGGGCGTCTCCTCGCTGCCGGGCGTGTTGAGCGGCGCGCCGAGGTTGACCGGCTCCAGGTAGCGGCCGCCGGCATACTTGGCGAAGTAGAGGTCGCTTTCACCCAGTCCGCCGCTGACGTTGGCGTGGATGTACAGGTTGTAGTCCTTGTCGACGGCGAACTGCCAGTGCAGGGGGAAGCGGTTCACCGTCTCGTCGACCGGGCGGGGCTCCGACCAGCCGTCCCGCTCCCTTTCCATGAACCAGATGTGCTCGCCGGTCGGCTGGGCTTCACCAGGCATCAGCCGGCGGGACATGAAATACAGCCTCTTGCCGTCGGGGGTGAAGCAGGGGACATCGCCGTCCCGCCCTTCCCCGGTGAACGGCGCGACCTGCGGATAGGTCCAGCGGCCGTCGCGCAGGCGGCTGACCAGGAGCCGCGGGATGCTGTAGCCGGAGGCCCGGGGATTGACCATCAGGTTCCAGTATGCCTCGCGGCCGTCGGGGGAGAAGACCGGCGCGCAGTGCAGCCCGAAGCGGCCGTTGACGATGCCGACGGCGAAGGGCTCGCGAGCGGCGCCGGGGCTTTTCTGGCCCAGGTACGGGCCCGTGAGCGCGGGAAAGGCCGGGGGGCCCTGGTCGGCGCCCTTGGCCTTGAGCAGGGAGACGGCCTCCTCGTTCCCCTCGCCGAGCGCCAGGTTGAACGGCGTCTCGCCCGCCAGGGTGCGCTCGTTCAGCCGGGCGCCGCGCTCGATCAGCAGGGCGGCGGCGCGCGCCTGGCCGCGCTCGCAGGCGCGATGCAAGGGGGTCCAGCCGTTGCGGTCCCGGAGGTTCACGTCGAAGCTCTGTCCAAGGAGCTTTTCCAGGATGTGCATCGACCCGCCGTCGGCGGCGGCATGCAGGGCATTCCCCTGCAGGCTGTCCTTCCGGGACGGGTCGACTCCGGCGGCCAGCAGGCGGTCGAAGAGCTTGTCCAGTCCCTTGGCGAGTGAATATGAGAATAGCTGCAGCTTCTGCTCTTCGTTCGCCGGGAGGGCGGCGCCGCGGTCGAGCAGGAGGTCGACCAGGCCGCTGAACCCGCGCCAGGCGGCCAGTGTCAGCGCCGTGTCCCGGGAGCCGTCGCCGGCGTCGATGTCGGCCCCCGCGTCCAGCAGCAGCCTGGCCATCTCCACGCCGCCCTGCTCGCGGCCGACCAGGATGAGGGCCGTCCGGCCCTTGCTGTTCCGGGCTTCGAGGTTCGCGCCCTTGGCGATGAGCAGGCGGGCCGCCTCGGTTTGGCCCGCCATGGCGGCCTGCATCAGGGGGGTGATCATCTCCACGGTGACGGCATTCACCATGTTCCCCCGCTCGATGAGCCAGCGGGCCATCTCCACGTGGCCGTAAGCGGCCGCGCCGTGCAGCAGGGTGCGGCCCTGGCCGTCCCGGAAGGCCAGGACGGCGGGATCCTTCCCGGCGAGCGCCTGCAGGGAGGGGAGGTCGCCGGCGCGGACGGCTCGCAGCGTCGCTTCGCCGGACCCCGGCGCCAGCGACCTCTCTTCCGCCGCGGCCGCGAGCAGTACCGACAGGGCGAGCAGGATCAAGGATATGAATGGAAGCCTCTGCATCATGTTCTCCTTGGCGCGGATCAGATCTCTCCGCTTCACCGCCTATATAGACGCACGACCCCCCTGGAGCGGCTCCGGCGGCAACGATTTTTCGCCGACCGAGGCCAGGAAGTTGTCCAGCAGGCGGGCGGCCAGCTCGGCCATCTGCGGTTCGTGCTCGCGGCACTCGCGGGCGATCCGCTCCCGGCTCTTGCCGACGGCCGGCAGCTCGTCGGCGTAGCGTTGGGCCCAGCGCTCCACCTCCCGGGCGGTGACCTCGAGGTGGAATTGCACGCCCACGGCGCTCCCCAGCCGGAAGCCCTGGTTGGGGCATTCCCAGCCGGCGGCCAGCCGCATTCCCCAGGCGGGCACTTCGAAGGCCTCGCTGTGCCACTGGAAGGCCGGGAAGCACTTGGGGAAGCCCTGGAAGATGGGGTCGCTCTCCCCGGCCGCCGTCAGGCGCACGGGCCCGGCGCCGATCTCCATCACCGGGCAGCGCCGCACGCTGCCTCCCAGCAGCCGCGCCAGCAGCTGCGCGCCGAAGCAGATGCCCAGCGCCGGCTTGCCCCGGTCCAGGGCGCTCTTGAGGATGCGCGCCTCCTCCATCAGTTCCGGGTGGTCGTGGATCTGGTTCGCCGACACCGGCGTGCCGCCGACGATGACGGCGTCCCAGCTCTCCGCGTGTGGAATGGCCTCGCCGGCATGGACCTGGACCGTCCGGAAGCCGATGCCCTTCTCCTCGAGCCGCAGGCCGTACAGGCCGATCCCTTCGTCGGCGCAATTCTGCAGGACGAGGATCCGCGGCCGCGGCGCAGTCCGGGGCCGCAGGCTCATGGGCGCGTTCCGAGTTCGGGTCCGGCGGCGCCCAGCACCAGCTTCAGGTTGCGGGAGATGTAGGACAGGTCCTCGCCGCCGCTGATGCGCGAGAGCCGCTTCTTCAGCGTCTGCGCCAGCGGGGCGGAGATGCGCCCGGAGAGCAGGGCGGCCGTTTCCGCCTCGGGGACCTCGCCCAGGTCGAGGGTCCGGGCCTTCACCGCCTCGTTCGCCGGGCAGCGGAGCTGGCACTTGAGGCAGCCGACCAGGGCGTTGTGGGCCGTGGCCGGCACCCAGGCCGGCATCGGGGCGGGCAGCTCGTTGAAGAGCGTCAGGCAGCGAGCCGGGTCGATGACGAAATCCTGGCTGCGGATCGCCCCGGTGGGGCACTCCCGCAGGCAGACGGTGCAGCCCTTGCACTCGGGCAGCATGCGCAGCGCCCCCCAGTGGTCCTCCAGGGGGCGCCGGGAATAGAACGCCACCAGCTGGTGGAAGCTGCCGAAGCCGTCGACGTAGGCGATGTTGTTCCGGCCGTAGGCGGCCAGCCCGCTGCGCACGGCCAGCTGCTTCAGCGGCAGGCGGGCCCGCGGGAGGTCCTCGTCGCCGGCGACGATGCCGGCGGCATAGAGCAGGCCGCGGAAATCGTCCAGGCCGCGGCCGTCGTCGGCATAGCCCGACGGGACCCAGACCTGCCGGCGCCGGCCGGAGACCCGGAAGGTGATGGCGGCGTTGGCCAGCGGCACGGACATGATGACGAGCGAGCAGGCATCCTGCATCCCGGGCGGCGGGGCGTACTGGAACGAGCCGATGTAGCCGCGCCAGGTCTTGTCGGCGCTGAGGCGGCCTTCACGGTCGAGCTTGTCCATCCAGTCGCGCAGCTCTCCGACACGGCGGGCGGAGACGCTGCGCCAGCGGAAGCCGTCCGTCCCCGGCACGGGGCCGATCGCGCTGGCCCTGGCGGGGAAGGCCCTTCCGGCCAGGCCCAGGAGCGCCGCCAGCGGTGCGGTCCGGCGCAGGAACTCGCGCCGGGTCCAGGATCCCTCGCGTTCCATGGTGCTTCCCGGTCCGTACGCCGTCGACGCGCGGGCTATTTGTCCGCCTGCGGCTGCAGGCGGCGGGCCAGCTTCATCTGCCGGCCGTTGATGCAGTGCTTGCGCATCTTCTCGAACAGGGCGGTGTACTTGACGCCGAGGATGGCGGCGGCATTGCGCTGGTGCCCCTGGGTCAGGTTCAGGCAGGAGCGCAGGACGCGCTTCTCGAACTCGTCCATGAACTCCTTCAGGGGGGTGCGCTTGGAGTTGAGGTTGGCCAGCAGGTAGGCGGTCACCAGGGACTCCAGGGCTTCCTCCAGCGAGCGCTCGTTGGCGCGGTCGCCCCACGCGCGTGCGTTCAGGGGACGCTCGTCCACGACCCAGGGCTGGGCTTCGTCCGCCAACGGCCTCATCCAGGGACCTCGGGCCAGGGCGTCGGTTTGGCTGACAGTCATTGTCTCGTTCATGCGGATCTCCTCGCGTTCACAACCACAATACGCACGAAACGCCTCCCCGATAACTAGGCCAAGGGTTGATTTTTGAATATAGATCCAAAGTTTTAGACATTTTGCCGACTTGCACTTTGTAAAGTGAAACAATTATAATGCCCTGGTGCGGATCGCGGCATGGCGGGCGCCCAGCCGCTGCGGCAATGCATTCGAGGAAACGCTGCTTCCTGATCGCCTGGCTCCTGGCGGCTGCCCTCTGCCTTTGCGGCCAGGCCGAACTTTTCCTCGAGGTCGACCAGGTCGGCGGCTCGGATCCCCGCCTGGCGAAGGATATCCATGCCGTCCAGCTGGACGCGACCGGCTACCTGTGGATCGGCTCGGCGCAGGGACTGGCGCGCTACGACGGCTACCGCGTTGTCCCGTTCCGCATCGAAGCCGGCCCGGGCGCCGACCCGGCGGTGCGCTCCCTGTGCCAGGCTCCCGGCGGACGCCTATGGCTGGCGACCTCCGCCGGCCTGGTGCGCCTTGACCCGGCGAGCGGCCGGGTCGAGCGCTTCCGGCACGCGGCCGGCCGCGCCGGCTCCATCGCCAGCGACGACCTGACCTGCCTGCACGCGTCGCCCGCCCTGCCCGGGCGGCTCTGGATCGGATCCGCCGCCGGCACGCTGGACGTCCTGGAGGAAAGCAGCGGGCGGATCCGCCGCCTGGTCTCCGCGCCCGGCCTGGGCGCGGTGCGCGAGCTCGCCAGCGATCCGGCCGGCGTCCTGTGGATCGCCGCCGCCGGCGGGCTGTTCCACTGCCTCCCCGCCGAGGAGCGGGTCATCGCCGATCCCCTGCCGGCGGCCGTGCCCCCGCTGCCGCAGCCGGCCGGCGTCAGCGCCCTGTGGAGCGATCCCTCCGCCCCGGGCCGCCTCTGGCTGGCCGTACCGGGTGCCGGCCTGCTGCGCTTCATCCCGGCGACGGGCTCGTGGCAGCGCTGCCCCGGCGAGGCCGGGAACGGCGAGCCAGCGCCGGGGGACGTGCGCATCAACGCCATCGCCCCCTTTCCCGACGAAGGGCGCTGCCTCCTGCTCGGCACCGATGACGGCCTGTTCCGCTTCGACCCGGAGGCGCGGCTCTGCCGCCGCGTGCCGTTCGTGGTCGACGGCAAGGTGCTGCGGGCCAGCCGCGTCATCCAGTGCATCCGGCGAGACGAGAACGGCATCTACTGGATCGGGTCTCGCGGCGAGGGGCTCTGCAAGTGGAGCCGGCTGCTCAAGAAGTTCCACGCCCACCTGCCGTACGGCGAGGGGGAGCCGGCCGGCTCCGGCCTCGGCCCGCTGCCCAGCTCCCTGGCCAACTGGATCACCTCATTCCAGGACCTGGGCGACAAGGGGATCCTGCTGACGACCTACGGCGGCGGCGCCCTGCTCTTCGACCGCCGGGACGCCGCCTTCCGCCGCCTGCTGCTTGATCGCGGCCGGCCCGGCCGCAAGCTCAACCAGTTCATCACCGATTCGCGCATCGACCGCGGCGGCGACCTGTGGCTCCTTACCGGCGAGGGCCTGGCGCGCTGCGCCCCCGACGGCCGCCTGCGGCGGCTGTTCGCCCTCAGCGCCGACCCGGACGAGGCCGGGGACATGCTGACCTTCGCCTTCGTTGTCGGCCGCAGCGGCCAGGCCTGGATCGCCAGCGACCGGGGACTGGTGCGGCTCGACCCGGTCGCCGGCGGCCTGCGCCGCTACCGGCACGACTTCCGCGACCCGCGCAGCCTCAGCCATGACCGCGTCAACGCCGTGCTGGAGGACGACTCCGGCGCCGTCTGGGCCGGGACCGACGAGGGGCTGGACCTGTACCGCCCCCAGGACGACCGCTTCGCGGTCTTCCGCAACGATCCCGGCGACCCCGACAGCCTGGCCAGCAGCCAGGTCAACTCACTGATGCAGGACAGCCGCGGCCGCCTGTGGGTGTGCACCGCCGCCGGCATCGACCTCCTGGAACGCAAGGCCGGCCGGGTAGTCTTCCGCCATTTCCCGGCGCCGGGCAGCGAGCCCGCGCAGCGGCTGGTCCTCTCGCTGG
Source organism: Candidatus Aminicenantota bacterium (assembly GCA_027318645.1). Taxonomy (GTDB): domain Bacteria; phylum Acidobacteriota; class Aminicenantia; order UBA2199; family UBA2199; genus UBA2199. Next base: position 6,777 of record DAHVOV010000358.1, on the reverse strand, counting down.
TCGAGGAGACGCCGCACGCCTTCTGGGCCGGGACCAGCGCCGGGCTCGCCCGTTTCGAGCCCGAGCGCGGCACCTACACCTTCTACGACCGCCGCGACGTCGTCGACGCCGAGGGCATGGCCGAGGCCTTCTGCGGCCTGCGCAGCCGCGACGGTGAGATGTTCTTCGGCGGCCGCCACGGCTTCTTCCGCTTCCGCTCCGAGGAGATCGCCCTCAACCGCCGCCCGCCGCGGCTGGTCAGCACCGGCTACCGCATCTACGAGAACCCCGAGTCGGCCGCCGCCGGCGAGATGGGCTCCTTCACGCCGGCCGGCCGCAGCGTTCCCGGGCGCACGGTCGTGCGCATCGAGTTCGCCGCCCTCGATTTCACCAGGCCGGAGAAGAACCAGTACGCCTTCCGCCTGGAGGGGACCGACCCGGACTGGGTCTACCAGGGGACGAAGCGCGTGTTCGAGCTGCCGGCCCTCCCGGTTGGCTTGTACACGCTGCGCATCAAGGCCGCCAACAACGAGGGTGTGTGGAACGAGGTCGCCGAGACGATGCCCATCCGCGTGCGGCCGCGCCCCTGGGAACCGTGGCTCCTCCCCGGCCTGGCGGCGCTGGCCCTGGCCGCGGCCGCCGCGACCTGGGCGCTGCTGCGGCGGCGCCGGCGGCGGCTGCTGCGGCTGGCCGTACCCGACAACCTGGACCGGGTGCTGGAGAAGTTCTCCATCTCCAGGCGCGAGGGGGAGATCGTCCGCCTGCTGTTGGCCGGCAAGAGCAACAAGCAGATCGAGGACGAGCTGTACATCGCCATGGCCACGGTCAAGATCCACGTGCACAACATCTACCGCAAAGTGGGGGTGGGCAGCCGCCTGCAGCTGGTGCTGCGGCTGCAGCAGGAAGCGCAGAAGCTCAAGTAGAGCTTGCGGAACGAACTCAGTGATAGTGATAGTGATAGTGTTAGTGTTAGTGTTAGGAACAGCGAGAACCGATCTTTAGCCTTTTCTCCGCAGGGTTTACTGATCGTTCGATCGGTCGCGGTTACTCGTCACTCGTCACTTGTCACTCGTCACGATTGCCTGGTAATTATTCTGCTGCCGTCCGCCGTACGCCGTAAGCCGTGCGCCTTACGCCAAGTGCCTTCCCTCGTCACTCGTCACTTGTCACTCGTCACGAATGCCCGGGTTCATGCTGTTGCCGTCAGCCGTATGTCGTCCGCCGAGTCCAGGCGGTTATTTCGCGACCTTTAATGCCTTGTCGACCGCCCGCAGCAGCGGCTTGACCGAGATCTCCGTGCCCACCGCCCGCTTCATCCACTCCTGGGGCAGGATGTTGCCGGCGGCGCACATGCGCTCCATCTCCGGCCCCAGCACCTTGTCCCTCAGGAAGTCCTCGAGCTGGAACTGGATGACGTTGCCCAGCGCGTAGTGGGGCAGGTAGAGGGTGTAATCGATCATGTGCGAGTAGACGGCCAGGATCACCTGGTCGCGGACGCCGAAGACCGGCGCGAAGTACTGGTTCCACACGTCGCGGGCGATGGCCAGCACCGCCTCCCTGAGCTGGGCCGGCGTGGCGTCGGGATGGCCGTACAGCCAGTGCCAGGCCTGCATGTCCACCAGCGAGACGCCCATGATCTCGTAGGCGCCCCAGAAGGTGTCGAGAACCTTCAATTCCCCTTGGAGCGGGTCGCGCTGGCGCACGCCCAGCAGCTCCAGGTCCCGCTCCTGGAAGATGTAGGCGAAGGCCTCGGTGAAGGCGCCGTTGGGCACGCCGGCCAGGGCGTAGCGGTCGAGGAGGTGCAGGTCGAGGACGTTCTCCACCGCGTGGCCGAACTCGTGCAGGGCGATGTTGTAGCCCTTGTAGTTCATGCCGCCGGGGGCGATGCGCGTGCGCAGCCGCGACTTGAAGCGGCGGGACTGCGCCTGGGCGTTGTGCCCCGAGCCGCGGGCCGGGTCGACCTGGACCCGGGCGGCGATATAGGCGGCGCGCTCGGGGCTGAAGCCGAGCCGGGCCAGGAAGACGGGCAGGTCCTTCTCGAAGGCGGCGGCGTCGGGATACTTCCCCTTGACGATGCGGTCCAGCTCCTCCTCGGAAACCGCGCTGCCCCGGAGCAGCCCGGGGTACCAGATGTCGAACGGCTGCAGCTTGCGACCCAGGCGCCGGGAGACCAGGGCGGCCACCTTCTTCACCTGCGGCGACGAGAGGAGCTCGCGGAACATCGCCTCCACCTCCTTCTCGGGGATCTCGCGGCCGACGTCGAAGGAGCGGCGGATGTGGTCGGGATAGAGCGGGCTGTAGGGGTCCATCCGGCGCATGGCCTGGAAGGTGTCCAGGAAGACCTTGTAGCGCGTGTCGGGCTCGCGGACCGCCTCGACCGGCCGGCCGTTTTCGAACACGGCGTTGGTGAACGGGTTCCACTGGTAGCGCCCGGAGTTGACCATCACCTCGGGGATCTCCTGGCGGACGATGCGCTCCAGCAGGCGGTAGATGGCGTGCTGCTTGACCAGCGGCTGCGGGTCGGCGTAGCGCGCCTTGAGCTCGTCGCGGATGCCCCAGTGGCAGATCAGCTTCATGTCGTCGGGGAACAGCTTCTGGTTGTCGGGACCCAGCACGCTGCCCATGAAGATGTTGTAATCGGAGATGTAGCGGCCGGCGGCGGCCATCCGCGACGATATCTCCTGGCTGACGGCGGCGGGCAGGCGGGTGGTGCTGCTGCCCGCGATGCGGGCATAGGCCCACTGCAGCCGGTCCCACTGCGGGGCGCGGGCGATCTTCTCCGCCAGCGTGTAGACGGGAAAGTTCAGCAGGTTGATGAAGGCGGTCTTGTTCTGGAACATGTCGTCCGAGAGGTGGGCGGCGGGATTGAAGCCGTTCATGGCGATGTCCAGCGGCGTGACCTCGCCCCAGTCGAGGTCGACCGGCTGGTCCTTGTCCAGCGTCATCTCGGCGAACAGGCCGCCGAGGGCCTCGCTGTAGAACTCCAGCTTGCGGTACAGCGCCTCCTGCGGCGCCCCCGCGGCGACGAAATGGTCGCGGCAGAAGGCGGCGAAATCGGCAGCGCCGCCGTCGGCCTCGAGCCACAGGCCGGCGACCTGGCCGACGCCGCGCTCGATGCGGAAGCGTTCGCCCTCGCCGAAGCGGGCCAGCAGCCCGGCCTGCGCCTGGCGCACGGCGTCGTCGGGGATGAAGCGGGCAGGCGCCGGTGCGGCGGCGAGAGCCGCCGACAGGGTCAGGAACAGGACCATCATCGGGATACGTTTCATGGGGCACCTCCGGGGTGAAGGGGACTTCCTCGGGAACGGTAGCAGAACGGCCGGTTTTTGGCAAGCGCGTCCCGCCGGCGGACCGGGCGGCGGGCCAAAACGGGGGCGGCCTGTGCGGGCCGCCCCCGGCGGGATATGAGCAGGGGGGACTACCAGATGACGGGGCGCTGCCCGGGCGCGCGGTACAGCCTGTCGCCGGGGAAAGGTTACGCGGGCGGGTTCACCAGACGCCGGGAACGAGGCGCCAGCGCACCTGGCGCCGGTACTCGCCGTAGCCTTCGAGATCGCGGCACAGCACCTTTTCCTCGTCGAGGATGCGCAGGACGATCACGACCGGGATGGCCGCGGCCGGGATCAGCGCCCAGAACGAGCCGAGGGCCAGGGGGCCGGCCAGGTACATGGGGATGACCGCGGCGTACATCGGGTGGCGCACCACGGCGTAGGGTCCGCTGCGGATGACCTCTTGGCCGCGGTCCACCTCGACGGTCCGCGACAGGAAGCGGTTCTCGCGCATGACGCGCGCGAAGAACAGGTAGGCGGCCAGGATGACGGCGTCGGCGGCGACGACCAGCCAGGCCGGCACGGCCGACCAGCCCCAGCGGCGGTCGAGGCCCGGGAGCAGGTAGGCGGCGAGGAAGAACGGGTAGGAGCAGAGGATGATGGCCTTCTGGGCCGGCTCCTTCTCCTTCATGCGCATGCGCCGCTCCAGCACCTCGGGGTTCTTCCTCAGGAAATAGGCCACGACGGCGAGCATGGGGACGAGCAGGACGGCCAGGAACGCCCAGGCCTGCCAGTAGCGCAGGGTGCCGGCGGGCAGGAAGAGCATCGCCGCCAGGACGAGGCCGGCCAGCCCGAAGCGGCGGGCCGCCATCCGCATCAGCCGCGCCCGCTCGACGTTGGGAACTGGATCGGCGTCCGTCATGCTTTTACTCCGGGGGGCGGAGGCCGCCCCCCGTCATGTATGGAAACGGATTCGTCGTCGCCGCATGCGCCGCTTCTCAGAACTGGTAGCGGTAGCTGACCTTGAAGAACAGGCTCTGGCGGGTCTGGAAATAGCGGTCGCCGGTGACGCCGCGCTGCCAGCCCCCCTCGGCCCAGGAGCGGCTCTCGCTCAGTGAGCCGTAACCGAGGTAGAGGACCGTGCCGGGGATGTAGGTGAACGAGGCCAGGAAATCACCCAGCACGCGGCGGGTGAAGCTGTCGTACTGCACCAGCCCGCGGACGAAGAACTTGGGGCTGAACTGGTAGGTCGCCCTGCCGCGCCAGATGCCCTGGTCGTACACCTTCTCGCCGGTCACCTGGCGGCGGAAGCGGCTGATGAGATGTTCGCCGAACAGGTTCAGGCTCTTCGTGGGCTGAAGGGTGAAGCTGAGGTGGAGCTCGGTGCGGTCGCCCAGGAAGGGATCGCTCGGGTCGTAGTAGATGGTGTTGCCGAAGCTGTAGTGGCTGTGAAGGTTCAGCCAATTGAACGGCTGCAGGTTGGCGCTCAGCTGCGCCCTCCGGCGCTGGAAGGCCTGCCCGGCCCAGCACTCCTGCCCGAGGTAGACGTAGCCGCCCACCTGGCCCTTGAGGATGAAGCTGGCGTAGGCCTCGAGCATCAGCTCGCGGTCGTCCAGGCCGGACACCTTGTCGTGGATGACGGCGGCGTAAAGGGACGGTGTGACGCTGAACAGCCAGGGCAGCTTCTTCTTGTTGGGCACGAGGCGCTGCTGCAGGTAGAGCTTGGCGGTGGCGATGCCGCTGCGCTGGTAGTAGGCGGTGTCCATCTGGAAGCCGGGGGCGATGTTCTCGGCCAGCGCCAGCACGGCGGTGTTGCCGCGGGCATAGGCGTACTCGATGGTCAGGCAGCCGCCCTCGCTCTTACCGCCGGCGGCCGGCCGGTCGGAGAAGGATTGGATGTAGTGCCCGACCAGCTGGTGGTTCTTGAGGAAGCGCAGCGAGAAGTCGGCGGCCAGGGCGCGGTTGTACTCGGCGCCGAACTCGCGGCCGCTGTACATCACGCCCAGGAAGTTGTCGCCGCCCAGCCCCAGCTTGCCGCGGCCGATCCAGAACAGGGCCTCGCGCCCCAGGTCGGGGTTATCGCCGTCGGCCCAGGGATTGCCCGGCGAGCGGTCCGACGCGGCCAGCAGGGCGAAGGAGCCCCTGCCGACCTCGCCGGTCAGGCGGGCGCCCCACTGGGGGTCGACGATCAGCCGCGTGTTCACCGGCATGACCATGTTGCCCAGGCCGTCGCCCACGGCGGCCAGGTCGAACAGGTTCCCCGCCTCCATGAAGAAGGGGCGCTTCTCCGAGTAGAGCAGCGGATAGCGCTGGTTGACGGTCACCTGCAGGGCGTCGCTCTCCACCTGGCTGAAGTCGGGGTTCACGGTGGCCTCGGCGACGATCGACGACGTGATGCCGTACTTCAGCCCGATGCCCAGGTCTCGGGTCTGGTCGGCGCCCGACCACGTGGAGGGAGACAGGCGGTCCCACCCCGAGCTGAATGTGAAGGAGGGCAGCGCCTCCAGCACCAGCGCCTTGGGCAGCTCGCTCAGGCGCACCTCCACCTGGCAGCCGCCCATGCTCTGGCCCGGCTGCAGGCGCGGCCAGGAGCCGCTCATGCCCAGGCGGCTGATGCGGCGCCAGAAGATCATCCCCATGCGCACGTCCTTGCCGCTGGCGAAGCGGATGTTCTTCAGCGGCTGGCGGATCTCGACGATGTAGCCGTCGGCGACGACCTTGCCGGCGCTGTGCCACACCCAGTCGCTGGAGGAGTCCTCCATGTCGCCGGTGCGGAAGATGTCGGCTTGCGCGCCGCTGGGATTGACGAACAGCTCGTAGGCGTATTTCTTGCCGCCGACCGTGTCCAGCGAGAGCCCGACCCAATCGTCCTCGAAGATGCCGTCGCGCTTGGTGAGCGAGGTCTTGATCAGCTCGGGCTGGCTGTCGAAGCAGTGGAAGGCGAAGTAGAGGTTCTCGCTGTCGTAGGTCACGTAGGCGCGCGTGCGCTGCGGCAGCTCGTTGCCGTTGACCGGGTTGTAGGTGATCCAGACGTCGTCGATGACCTCGGCGGTCTTCCAGGCCTCGTCGTCGAGCGAGCCGTCGAGCACCGGCGGTGAAACGGCCTTGGCCGGCGCCAGCGGGCGGATGTTCTGCAGCGGCGCGGCGGCGCGGGCCCCGCCCGATAGCATCATGACCAGCAAAATCCAAAAAAACAATTTTTTCATGAGCTCCTCTGTCTCCTTCCGCCTATTAGACGTGCCAGCCGGCGCCGGAGTTACGAAAAAAAATGTTCCCTGCCTGAATGCGTCCTGCGGCTCCGCTCTCTATACGCGCGGGAGAGGGAAAAGCGGGGCCGGGTGCCGCCCCGCGCACGGGCGAAGGAAGGCCGGGAAAACGGAACGACCGGCGGGGGCGTCCGCCGCTGGGACGGATGCCCCCGCCGCGGGGGGAGGGGTCAGTTCTTCTTCCGCTGGTGCAGCCGGGCGACGATCTTCTCCATCTCGCCGACCAGGCTGTCGAAGCGCTTCAGGGCGATGACGTAGGGCTCGGG
>DAHVOV010000328.1 GCA_027318645.1 Candidatus Aminicenantota bacterium | reverse complement strand
AAAACCCCGGCCGCGGGGCCGGGGTTTTTTTTACTTTCTAAAGCCTGCCGTCCTCAGTTGAACGAGTAGCGCAGGCCGAGCTGCATCTGCCAGCGGGAGGCCAGGTTGCTGACCGAGTAGTGGTTGCGCTTGGAGTAGTTGACCTTCTGCTTGCCGGAGGCGTCGATGCCGTACAGCGTCCAGGGGGTGTCGTTCTGGTTGCTGACGTAGTACTGTTTGCCCCACTCCTTGTTCAGCAGGTTGAGCACGTTGAGCACGTCCAGGGTGACCTGCAGGCGGTGGTCCTTCAGGCCGGGGATGGGGATGTCCTGGGCGAGGCGCGCGTCAAGCTGGTGGCTCCAGGGCTCGCGGCTCGAGTTGCGGGGGACGATCTGGCCGCGGTACTTGCTCAGGCCGGGGTCCTCCTCGATGTACTGGTTGAACAGGGCCCAGGCGGCGTTCTGGTCGGCCAGGGTGACGCCCTTGGAGTCGACCATGATGACCTCGTTGATCGAGGCCGGGACGTAGACCAGGTCGTTGCCCGAGGCCGCGTCGCCGTTGGCGTCGTAGTAGTTGTAGGTGGTGGAGTAGGGGCGCCCGGAGCGGCCGCCGTAGAAGACGCCGATGACGGTCGGGGCGTTCTTGAGGAAGTGGAAGGTGTAGGAGACCGCGGCGCCGAGGCGGTGGCGCACGTCATAGTTGGACCAGGTGAGCTCGGGGTCGTTGGCGTCGAAGCGGATGGGGTTGTAGGCGAAGTTGGAGGAGGCCTGCGAGGAGGTGCCGGAGTTGACGTCCTTGGCTTCGCCGTAGGCGTAGGTGAGGTTGGCCCACGAGTTCTTGTTGAAGCTCTTCTGGAACTGCGCCGACAGGGTGTACTGGTAGCCCTTGTTGGAGTTGGTCAGGTAGATGACGTCGGTGAACGACTTGTTGACGTCGCGGGCGTACATGACGCGGCCGCCGAGGGCGGTGGCGCCGGTCTTGCGCAGGTTGAGGTTCTGGTACAGGATTTCGTTGAGGTTCTTGGAATAGATGAACTCCAGGGTGCCGATGACGCCCCAGGGTAGCTCGTGGTCGACGGCCAGGTTGGTGCGCAGCAGCTGCGGGTAGGTGAAGTCCTTGTCGATGATGTCGACCTCGCTGGTGCCGCCGACGCCGGCCTCGGGCTGGTTCAGCGCATCGGGCACGAAGGCGAAGGCCGGGCTCTTGATGTCGAGGCGGGTGAACTCCATGCCGGTGTTGGAGAACTGGTTGGAGATCCACACGTAGGGCGTGCGGCCGGAGAAGATGCCGATGCCGCCGCGCACCTGGGTCTTCTTGTTCCGGAAGACGTCCCAGTTGAAGCCGACGCGGGGCGAGAACAGCAGGTTGCCCGAGGCGGCCTGGTCGGTCTTGATGCCGTAGACCTGCTCCACGACGGGGTTGGCCGCCGGCGTATCGTTGATGATGGGCACGTCGAGGCGCACGCCCAGGGTCAGGGTCAGGTTGGGCAGCACCGACCAGTTGTCGCCGGCGTAGGCGCCCAGCTGCATGACGCCGAACTCGGCCCACCACTTCTCCTTGGGGTTGGCGGTGATGAAGTCGTGGTAGTAGCGCGAGGCCTTGCCGATCTCGAAGTCGTTCAGGCTGCCGAATTCCCAGTAGCCGTAGTAGTTGCGGATGTAGAGGTTGGCGAAGTTGAAGAACTCGTTGTGCGTGCCGATGGTGAAGGTGTGCTTGCCCTTGTACCAGGTCAGGTTGTCGGTGAGCTCGATGATGTCCTGGTCCAGGCCGTTGGCGCCCGAGTACTGCTCGGTGCCGGCGGTGAACTTGTAGCCCGAGGCGACGGTGACGTTCACCTGCGGGAAGATGGTGTCGGGGATGTTGCGCTTGTCGCGGATGGTGGTGAAGTTCAGGGTCAGCTCGTTGAACAGGTTCTCGCCCAGGGTGCTGTTCAGCTGGGCGACCGTGGAGTTGGTCGTGTTGGCCAGCTCATAGTAGACGTCGGCGAAGGGGAAGACGACGTTGGAGGCCTTGGAAGGCGTGCGGTCCGACGAACCGGAGACGTAGTTGTGGCGCAGGGTCAGGCGGTGCTTGTCGCTGATGTTGTAGTCCATGCGCACGAAGATCTTGGAGTTGTCGGTGACGACGTCCTTGTAGCCCTCGCCGTAGCCGCCCGGGTCGTAGCCGTACTTGTTCTTCAGGATGCTGACGAAGCGGTCGGCGTCGGCCTTGGTGATGGCGCTGCCGCCGAAGTCGTTGCTGGCGCCGCTGTCGTCGATGACGTAGGTGGTCGGCACCTTGTTGTCGCCGATCTCGCCGCTGACGAAGAAGAACAGCTTGTCCTTGATGATCGGGCCGCCGATGCGGAAGCCGTACTGCTTCTCGGAGAAGGAGCCGTACTTCTTGCTCTCGAAGCCCTTGCCCACGAAGTTCTCGTTGCGGCCGAAGTAGTAGGCCGAGCCGGAGAAGGTGTTGGTGCCGCTGCGGGTGATGGCGTTCAGGCTCGAGCCGGTGAAGCCGCCCTGGCGCACGTCGTAGGGGGCGATGACCAGCTGGAACTCCTGCACGGCGTCCAGCGAGATCGGCGCCGAGAGGCCGGGGGTGCCGCTGCTGCCGAGGCCGAACAGGTCGTTGTTCACGGCGCCGTCGATCTTGATGTCGTTGTAGCGGCTGCTGCGGCCGGCCGTGGAGAAGGCGCCGCCGCCGCGGGCGTCGACCTGCGGGGCCAAGCGGGCGAAGTCATCGAACGAGCGGCCGATCGAGGGCATGCTCTCGATGATGGCCGTGCTGACGTTCTGCGCGGCGCCGGTGCGGCCCTCGGAGATGATCGGGTTCGAGGCCACGACCGTGACCTCCTCGGTGATGGTCTCCAGCGCCAGCTGGAACTTGAGGTTGCGGTCCTCGCCCAGTCTCAGGGTGATGCCGGTGACCTCCTGGGTCTTGAAGGGATCCATTTTGACGGTGACCGTGTAGGGACCGCCGACGCGGACGGCCGGGATGTTGAAGCGGCCGTCCATGCGGGTGACGGCGTTGTAGGCCGTGCCGGTCGGCGTGTGCACGGCGGTGACGGCGGCGCCCACCACGGGGTTGCCGTCCACGTCCGTGACCAGCCCGTTGAACGCTGCCGTCGTGACGCCCTGGCTGAGCATCAGCCCGGGGAGCACGACGCAGAACAGTAGGACTGCGAACAGTGCGCGTTTCATGAGTATACTCCTCCTTTTCTTTTACCTTTGAGCATGGAGGATATCTTAATCCAAAAAAATGAAAAATCAATACCTTGGCGTGCAAAAACAATTTGCGGCCGCCGGGGACGCCCCGGCGGCCATTTGCTCCCCGATAGCGGGGCAGGAGCGGCCCCGCTGATCGGGGCGTGATCGCCGCCCCGGGGACGCCCCGGCGGCCATTCGTTCCCCGATAGCGGGGCAGGAGCGGCCCCGCTGATCGGGGCGTGATCGCCGCCGCCGGGGGACGTTTTGACTCTCCGCATCGCCTGTGCTACCATGCCCCAATGAAGCGCAAGCCCTTGATCATCGGGGTGGCGGGGGGCACGGCCTCGGGCAAGACCACCATCGCCGACGCCATCCTGGCCAGCATCAACCACCCGCAGATGGTGATGATCCAGCACGACGCCTATTACAAGGACGCCAGCCACCTGCCCCTGGAGCAGCGCGCCCGCATCAATTTCGACCATCCCGACGCCCTGGAGACCGACCTGATGGTGCGCCACCTGCGCGAGCTGATCGTCGGCCGCCGCATCGAGATGCCGGTGTACGACTTCGCCAGCCACTCGCGGCTGAAGAAGGGCATCGTCAAGAGGCCGGCCAAGGTGATCGTCATCGAGGGCATCCTCATCTTCTGCGAGCGGGCGCTGCGCGAGCTGATGGACGTCAAGATCTTCGTCGACACCGCCGCCGACCTGCGCTTCATCCGCCGCCTGCGCCGGGACATCCAGGAGCGCGGGCGCAGCATGGAGTCGGTGATCGCGCAGTACCTGGGCACGGTGCGCCCCATGCACGAGGCCTTCGTCGAGCCCAGCCGCAAGTACGCCGACCTGATCATCCCCGAGGGGCACAACCCGGTCTCGACCGCCATGGTGGTGACCATGATCCGCCAGCGCCTGCGCGGCGGCCGGGGCCCCGAGCGCGGATAAAGGAGAGGAAGACCATGGCCGAGAAACGATTCATCACCGCCCAGGAGCTGCTGGAGGACTCGTTCCGCCTGGGGCAGCTGGTGCTGCAGAGCGGCTTCCGGCCCGACTTCATCGTCGGCGTCTGGCGCGGCGGCACGCCGGTGGGCGTCGCCGTGCAGGAGCTGCTGGAGCACAGCGGCGTGAGCAGCGACCACATCGCCATCCGCACCTCCTCCTACGAGGGCATCGAGCAGCGCGGCAAGCAGATCCGCATCCACGGCCTGGGCTACATCGTGGAGAACGCCGACGCCGAGCAGCGGCTGCTGATCGTCGACGACGTCTACGACACCGGGCTGAGCGTCCAGGCCATCATCGAGTCGCTGCGCCAGCGCGCGCGGCGCAACGCCCCGCACGACATCCGCGTGGCCACGGTCTTCTTCAAGCCCGCCAACAACCGCACCGGCCGCAAGCCCGACTTCTACGTCCACGAGACCGACAAGTGGCTGGTCTTCCCCCACGAGCTGAACGGCCTGTCGGCGGAGGAGATCGGCCGCCACAAGCCCGAGGTGGCGCGCATCCTGGCGCAGGAGCCGTAGCATGCGCGCCAGCCGCGAGTTCATCGAGCGCATCCCCAAGAGCGACCTGCACCTGCACCTCGACGGCTCGCTGCGCCTGCCGACGCTGGTCGACCTGGCCCGCGCGCAGGGCGTCCGCCTGCCGGCCTGGGACGAGGCCGGCCTGCGCCGCCGGGTCTTCAAGAGCCAGTACGCCGACCTGACCGAGTACCTCCAGGGCTTCGCCTACACCACGGCGGTCATGCAGACCCCCGAGGCGCTGGAGCGCGTGGGCTACGAGCTGGCCCAGGACAACCAGGCCGAGGGCGTGCGCTACATCGAGGTGCGCTTCGCGCCGCAGCTGCACCAGAACGAGCGCATGACCAGCATCGACGTCATGGCGGCCCTGGACCGCGGCCTGCGCCGCGCCAAGGACGAGTTCAACGGCCGGGCGGCGGTGCGCGACGGCCTGGAGCCGCCCTTCGAGTACGGCATCATCGCCTGCGCCATGCGCATGTTCGGCAAGGGCTTCTCCACCTACTTCGACCAGCTGCTCGACGTGCACGCCCACTCCGAGCGCAAGTGGGTCTTCTCGCTGGCCTCGGTGGAGCTGGTGCGCGCGGCGGTGGAGGCGCGCGACCGGCTCGGGCTGCCCATCGTCGGCTTCGACCTGGCCGGCGCCGAGGCCGGCTACCCGGCCGGCGACCACGCCCAGGCCTACGCCGTGGCGCACAAGAACTTCCTGAAGAAGACGGTGCACGCCGGCGAGGCCTACGGCCCGGAGAGCATCTTCCAGGCCATCACCGACCTGCACGCCGACCGCCTGGGCCACGCCGTGTACCTGTTCGACGAGGGCATGATCAAGAGCCCCGACATCAAGGACAAGAAGGCCTACGTCGCCAACCTGGTGCAGTTCATCGCCGACCGGCGCATCACCATCGAGGTCTGCCTGACCTCCAACCTGCAGACCATCCCCGCCATCCGCGACCTGTCGCGCCACTCCTTCCGCCGCATGCGCAAGGCCAAGCTGTCGGCCACCTTCTGCACCGACAACCGCACCGTCTCGCAGACCACGGTGACCGACGAGATCCTCAAGGCCGTCCAGGCCTTCCACATCACGCCCAAGGAGCTGAAGAACTTCGTCATCTACGGCTTCAAGCGCAGCTTCTTCCCCGGCACCTACATGAAGAAGCGCGAGTACGTGCACCAGGTGATCGAGTACTACGAGAAGATCGAAAGGCAGTTCTTAGAGAAATAAGTAACCAGTGACAAGTGACAAGTAACGAGGAAAGGCAGGGAGGCGCGATCATTTCTCCCAGTGCTGGTTTCTCGTCACTCGTCACTTGTTACTTGTCACTGCGCTCCGGCTGTTCCCTTTCTTGACATTTGCCGCCCCGGCGGCTAGCATGGTGCCTGCAAATCCGATCGTCACAGGTGACGCATGAACCTCATCTCGCTGCTGCGCGGCATCCTCGGCCTGGCGCTGATCATCGGCATCGCCGTCCTCTTCTCCAACAA
>DAHVOV010000280.1 GCA_027318645.1 Candidatus Aminicenantota bacterium | reverse complement strand
GATGGAATCGCTCAGCGAGTAGCCCTTGTCGGATATTTTGCTGACATGTATGATCATTAATTGCCCTTAGGACAGGTTTCCCTGGCAAGGTGCAATTTATAGCACAGTTCCCGGCACCTGTCAACCGACAGGGCTTCCGGCATCTCGGCGTACGGCACGCGGCGTACGGCGTACGGTAAATGCCGAGCAACGAACTTGGTCGGGAACTCACTTGCATAGGCAATGGAGGCCGAACTCCGGGTGATCGGACGGGAAATATCATGAAAATGCCCTGCCGTCCGCCGTCCGCCGTACACCGTATGCCGAGATCTTGAGCTGGTTCTTAGAGCTCGTCTATCTTCTGGACCATTTCCTTCGCCTTGCCGGCCATGGGGCTGAGCATGGCGGCCAGCCTGGCGAACTGGGCCCGGGCCTCGCCCGGGCGGCGCTGGAGCAGAAGGACGAACCCCTTGTAATAGCGGGCCTCGTCGAAGTAGGCCGGGTCCATCGAGGCGATGATGCCGTCCAGGATCTCCCCGGCCTTTTCGGCCTCGCCCGTGCCGAGAAGGCTGATGGCGCGGAAAAAGTCGTACTTGGGGGACCGGGCGGCGGAAAATTCGGGCCGGTCGAGGACCTGCAGGGCGGCGCGGAAGTCGCGGGCCTGGAACGAGCGCATGGCCGCGGAGAACTCCTCCTCCAGCCGGGCGCCCTCGTCCCGGGAGCCGCGCAGCTCGCCCTCGTGATAGAAGGGCAGGTCGAAGCGGGAGATCGCCCGCAGCCGTCCGGCCTGGCGCGCCTGCCAGAGCAGCAGTCCCGAGGCCAGGACCAGGAGGAAGAGGGCCGCCATGGCCAGGACCGGCCTCATCACCCGCAGGGCGAAGGGGCGCCTCCCCTCATCGGCGGCGATGGCCACTTCCTTGCTGCGCAGGGACTCGTTGATCTTCAGGCTGAGGAAGCACTCGCGGCACTGGAAAAAGTGCTCCTCGAACGGCTCGCGCCGCGCCTCGGGGATCGTCTCCCCCAGGTACGCCTCGATCAGGGCTTGGAACTCATGGCAGCGCATGGCATGTCTCCTCGCTCATTCAATACGAGTTGCGGCGCAAAATCTCAGCGCGGATCCTCTTCAGGGCCCGCTCCTTGCGCACGCTGATGTAATGGCGCGAACGGCCCGTCTGCTCGGCGATCTCGCCGATCTTCCGCTCCTGGAGGTAGAACCCCCTCAGGATCTGGCGGTCGATGCGCGGCAGGCCGGCGATGACGTCGTTCAGCATCCCGCGCAGCGTTTCCGTCTCCAGGCGCTCCAGCTCGGTGAAGCGGGCGCACAGTTCGCTGACGGCGCCGATGTTGCGCTGGATGTCGTTGTTCTTCCTCTGCCGGTAATAATAATTGTAGAGGACGCGCTTGGCGATGCCGAACAGGAACGGGGCGATCCAGGCCGGCCCGGCCAGCTTGCCTTGGTCCAGGCCGTTGAAAAAGGCGCCGAACACGTCCTGGACGAGGTCCTCGTAGTGGTCCTCGCCCTTGATGCGGTTGCGGAAGTAGACGAAGATGCGCGGCGTGTAGACGCGGATCATCTCCTGCTGCGCCTGGGGGTCGCGGGCGCACAGCCGGGAGAAGAATTGCTCGTCGTCCATGGATCAGGGCGCGGGGGGCAGCTCGGTCTCGCAGGCGTTGTTGCCGAGGTCGGCCTCGGGGATGACCCGCTCGGGGTTGATCTCGACCCGGATGCGCAGGGGCTGGACGGCGCGGAAGTTGGTCTTGAAGACGACCTGGCCCTGGCGGCAGAAGAGGGCCGGGTCGATGGCCTTGACCAGGTATTCGGCGCGCTTGATGCCGTTGATGGCCAGGCTGACGAAGACCCGGTCGCGGAGCTCCGCCGGCGGCGGCCAGTCGCCCGCGGAGGCGTTCTCGATCCTCAGGGCGATGAAACCGTCCGGGAGCACGAGGATGCCGGCGCGGAAGTCGGGGAGGTCGCCGGCCGGCTGGAGCATGGGGATCAGCAGCAGGGACAGCAGCAGGACGCGTTTCATTGTTCCTCTTTCCTCCTACATACGAATGGTAGGCCTTTATCTCCATTTCCGCAAGCGGTTGCAAAAAAAGGGCGGTCTTTTATAATGGGAGGCAATGAACATGCGCTGGGGGGTCGCTTTTCTCGTCCTGCTGCACGCCGCGTCCGCGGCCTCGGGCGGGGCGCCGCTCCGCGCGGACCGCGGGCCGGGGCGCGCCGCTCCCGGGCTCCCGGTCTCCGCGGGCCAGGGCGCCGGAGCGGAGGAAGGGCTGTTGCTCCTGCAGCGCGACCTGGGCGGGATCATCCGCGGCTGCCTCGCCCTGTATGAGCGGCGGCAGGACCCCCGCTACCTGGAGCTGGCCCTGGAGTTCGCCGAGGCGCGCACCCACCCGATCTTCGGCCTGGAGTGGGGGAGGCGGCGCAGCAACGCCGACAGCGAGCGGCGGCTGGCGCGCGAGGCGGCGCGGCTCCGCGAGGAGGTCGGCGCCGGTCGCCCGCCGGGCGCCGCCGGGCGCCGCCTTCTCCTCATGGCCCAGGAATACATCCGCGCCAACGACCCGCAGCCGGCCCTTTCCCGCCGGGCCGGGCTCGACCTGCCCTCCTCCTGCGGGATCGAGCGCCTGCAGCAGCGCCTCCTGCCGTCCCAGCTCCTGCTGAAATACGTGCTGCTCGACGAGCAGGTCCTGGTCTTCTTCGTCGGCGCCGAGATCGCCGGCTACGAGTTCCTGCCCGCCGGCCGCTCCCAGGCCGCCGCCATGGTGCGGCGCCTGTCGGAGCCCCTGCAGGACTTCGCCAGGGGCCGGGTCGATTACCTGCGCATCCACTTCGACCTGGACCTGGCCCGGCAGCTGTACGACCTGCTGCTGCGACGGGCCGTGGAGCGCTGCCCCCAGGCCGACGAGCTCGTCATCATCCCCGACGGCGAGCTGTACATGCTGCCGTTCGAGGCGCTGGTGGTGCGCTTCCGCGACGCCTTCCAGCTGGACGATGCCCTGTTCTCCGAGTACAGCGCCGCCATGTACGTGATCCAGGACTTCAAGGTGTCCTACTGCTTTTCCCTGGCCGATTTCCTGCGCCGCTTCCAGGCGCCGCGCGGGTATCCCCTCACGCTGGCGGCCTTCGGCTACCCGCTGCCGGCCGCGGCCGACCCCGGGGCGGAGACGCCGGCCGGGGGCGGCGGCTCCCTCGCCGACATCCCCTCGACCCGCCGCGAGGTGCTCAGCCTGGACAAGCTGTTCAGCGGCTCGCGGCGGCGGGTCTTCCTCGGCGCCGACTTCAACCGCGGGAACTTCCGCCGCTACGCCCCCCAGGCGCGGATCATCCACTTGGCCACCCATTTTCAGGGCGATGCCCGGGAGCCGCTGCGCTCGGCCTTTTTCTTCTCCGCCGAGAACGGCAAGCCGTCCTACTGCGACGCCAGGCAGGTGCTGGGCCTGACGCTGCAGGCGGAGCTGGTGATCCTGAGCGCCTGCGAGACGTCGGAAAAGGACCTGCTGGGGTTCAGGCTGGTCAGCGGCATGACGGCCGCCTTCCGGCGCGCGGGCTCCCGCAGCCTGGTCGCCAGCCTGTGGCCGGTCGACGAGCTCAGCTCGCAGGTCGTGCCGCTCCTGTGCCGCGAGTACCTGAAGGGCGTCGGCGACGCCGCGGCGCTGCGCCGTGCCAAGCTGGCGCTGCTGGGCCGGACCATCGCCCTGGACAACGGCGCCCACCTCTCGCTGGCCCACCCCTTCCTCTGGGCCAACTACGTCCTGTACCGCTTCTGCCGCTGAGCCGCGCCGGTTGTCGCCGGCCGTCCTTGACGGCGGCCGGCAAAATACGCTACACTGGCCCGTGCGAGAAACCGTCATGATCGCCCAGCTGCCGGAAACCCGTGAGTTCATGCGCGTGGCCGCCGTCCTTGCCGCCCGGGGCTGGGCCGAGGCCAGCGCCGGCAACCTGTCGCTGCGGCTGCCCCGCGGCGGCGCTCCGGAGGCGGCCCCCGGGGCGGAAATGGAGTCGGCGGCGGACCTGACCGACCTGATCGGCGACCGCTTCCTGGTCACCGCCAGCGGCAGCCGCATGCGCGACCTAGCCGCTTCTCCCGCCGGCTGCCTGTGCCTGGTCGAGGTCCTCGACCGCCACCGCCTCCGCCTCCTCGACGGCGCCGGGCCGCTGACCAGCGAATGGCCGACCCACGCCGGCCTGCACGCGCTGTTCAAGGAGCGGCGCAGCCGCGAGCGCGCCGTCCTGCACTGCCACCCCCTGAGCCTGATCGCCCTGAGCCACGTGTTCGACTCGGAGCGGGAGATGAACGACCGCCTGTTCCGCATGCACCACGAGACCCGCCTGTTCGTCCCGGAGATGCTCGGGCTGATCCCCTACGCCGTCACCGGCTCGGGAGAACTGGCCAAGGCCAGCCGCGAGGCGCTGAAGAAGCACCGCCTGGCGCTTTGGGAAAAGCATGGCGTCATCGCCGGCGGCGAGACCCTGGACCAGGCCCTGGACCGGGTCGAGATGGTGGACAAGGCGGCGGCCATCTACCTGCTCCTGAAGGGCGCCGGGCTGGAGCCGGCCGGGCTGAGCGACGAGCAGGTCGCCGCCACCCTGCGGCGGGCGGGAAAATGAAGGGGCGGCAGCGGGCGGCCGTCCTCCTCCTTTTAGCGGCCGTCGTCTGCCCCGCCGCCGTCGCGCTGCCTGCGCGGCCGGCCCCGCGGCCGGAGGACGCGCCGGCGCGCTATCGCCTGGAGTACGAGATCCGCGGCGGCGCCATCACGCGGCTGCTGTTCTTCTTCCCCCTGCGCGTCTACTACGAGGCGTCGGCGGCGCTGGACCTGGCGGCCGTGCCGGCCGGGGACGGCGCCGTGGCCTTCTCCTTCGCCGGCCTGCCCCGCACCGCCTACGTGATGCGTACCCTGGGCTTCTCGGGCAAGACGATGGCCCTTCTGACCCTGGACGAGGGATCGGACCCCCGGGCGGCTGAGGACTTCCGCAACGCTCTCCTCTCCCAGTGGCAGGCCCGCGCCCCCGAGTTCGCCGACCGGGTCAAGCAGGTCAAGAAGTTCACGCACCGGCTGCTGGTCACCGGGCCGCGGCCGTTCGATTTCCGGCGCGACGCCGCCGGGCTGTATCGGGACGTTTCCGTCCGCCTGGAGCCGCGCTACGTCTACTATCCCGCCCGCACGGGCATCTATTTTCGCGTCTTTCCCACCCTGTCCGGCCTGCTGAAGCTCCTCAACCACCCGTTCCTCCCCGCTGCCGAGGCCGGCAGGGAGGGGATCGGGCCCCTGCCGGCATCCTGGGAGGGCGACAGCCTCGATTATTCCGAAAATCTGAACTTCCTGGCCCGGCAGATCGAGGCGGCGGTCGAGTCGCTGGTGACGGTGCGCCAGAAGTCCCCCTTCCGCATGCGCTTCCGCGTGGCGGCCCGCGACAACGAGGCGGTCGAGATCCTCGGCGAGGCCCGCCCCGACGTGCCGATCTGGAAGGGTTTCCTGCTCCGCGAGGTGCAGCGCCGCATCCGGCTGCGCCCCGGAGACCGCCAGCTCCTGGCCGAGGAGTTCCGCATGGAGATCCGCAATAAGAAAGGGCAGGGCGGCTCCGGCCGCCTGCAGCTCACCCTGATACCCCCCAAGGAGGACCCGCGATGAACGACCGCGTATTCCTGTTTCCCGGCCAGGGCTCCCAGGCCGTCGGCATGGGCAAGGACCTGAGCGAAAAGAGCGATTTCGCCCGCAAGACCTTCCGCCTGGCCGACGACATCCTCGGCTATCCCCTTTCCCGCGTCTGCTTCGAGGGGCCGGAGGAGGAGCTGAAGCTGACCTCGAACACCCAGCCGGCCCTGCTCACCGTGTCCTATATCCTGTTCACCCTGTGGGAAAAGGAGCCCATGATGGCCGCCGGGCACAGCCTCGGCGAGTATTCCGCCTTCCTGTGCGCCGGCGCGCTCCGCTTCGAGGACGCCGTGCTGCTGGTGCACAAGCGCGGCCGCTACATGCAGGAGGCGGTCCCGGTGGGCCAGGGGGCGATGGCCGCCCTGATCGGCGCCGACATCGCCGCCCTGCGCGCCGTCGTCGAGGCGGTGAACGCCGAGAACGCCGCGCGCCCCGTCGCTCCCGGAGGGGTGCGCCCGGTGGTCAACCTGGCCAACTGGAACAGCGCCAGCCAGGTGGTGATCTCGGGGGAGAAGGCGGCGGTGGAGGAGGCGGCCAGGCGCATCGGCGTCAAGACGGTGTTTTTGCCGGTCTCGGCCCCCTTCCACTCCGAGCTGATGCTGCCCGCCGAGGAAAAGCTCTCCCTGGACCTTGACCGGGTGGAATTCGCCGATCCCCGCTTCCCGGTCATCAACAACTGGCAGGTGCAGAAGGTGACCCGGGCCGCCGACGCCCGCGAGGGCCTGAAGCGCCAGGTCTCCCGGCCCGTCCGCTGGCATGAGACCATGGAGGCCATGCTGTCAGAGGCGGCCGCCTCCCGCTTCGCCGAGATCGGCAGCGGCAAGGTGCTGGCCGGCCTCCTGAAGCGCGCCGCCCGGGACCGGAACCGCCCGCTGGAGATCGCCAACATCGAGAGCCTGGCCGACATCGAGAAAACCCCCTGATCTCTCCCCGGAGGCCTATGGACGGGGAAAAATCGGGGAAAAACTCCCCCAAATGACCCGATAGGCCTGTCTGCAAAAAATCAATTCATATTGGCATTCTGCAACGAAAAATCTCGCTAATCAAGGCCTGTTTTGGCTGTCGGGGGTGTGTGCATTTCCATATCGCCGATAAACCTATAAAAAAAACAAATGATGACTTGACTTTTCATTTTCCCTATGTTAAGAATTTTTCAGTATGAAAATTACTCGCAGCGGAGAGTGCCATGGCTTTAGTCAGTTTTAAAAAATCCAAGCCCATCGTCGGTCTCGACATTGGATCCTTCTCGCTGAAGCTGGTGGAACTGAAGCCGAAGAAGAAAGGGTCGGAAACCCGCTATGAGCTGGTATCCATCGGCTACGAGCCTGTCCCCTACCAGGCCATCGTCGAGGGAAGCATCATGGACTCCACCGCGGTGGCCGAGGCCATCCAGCACGTCTTTTACGACAGCAAGGCCAAGACCAACCGCATCGCCTTCTCCGTCTCCGGCAGCTCGGTGATCGTCAAGCGCATCGAGGTCCAGCGCCTGAACCCCGACGAGATGCACGAGCACATCCTCTGGGAGGCGCGGCCGCACATCCCCTTCACCCCCGACGAGGTCAACATCGACTACGAGGTCATCGAGTCCCCCGACTCGCCGCCGGACCGGGTGGGGGTCGTGCTCTCGGCGGTGCGCAAGGAGAAGCTGAACGACTACCTCAACGTGATCACCAGCGCCAGCAAGGCGGCCGACATCGTCGACCTAGACTCCTTCGCCGCCCTGAACAGCGTCCTGCTCAACTACGAGCTCTACCGCGACAAGGTCCTGGCCATCATCAACATCGGCGCCTCCATCTCCAACGTGATCATCTCCAAGGCCGGCCACCCGGTCTTCGTCCGCGACATCGCCTTCGGCGGCAACCAGTTCACCGACCTGCTGCAGAAGGAGCTGAACCTCAAGTACGAGAAGGCCGAGGCGGTCAAGAAGGGGCGGCCGGTCGAGGGCATCTCCACCGCCGCCGTCAAGCCGATCATCAACATCGTGCTCAACGACCTGCGCAACGAGATCAAGAAGACCTTCGAGTTCTACCGCTCCAACACCACCGAGGGGCGCATCGACAACATCCTGCTCAGCGGCGGCAGCGCCAACCTGGAGGCCATCACCGACTTCTTCTCCCAGGAGTTCGACATCCCGGTCGAGGTGGTCAACCCGTTCAACAACATCGACGTCAACTATAAAAAGTTTGATCTGAACTTCATCAAAGACATGGCCCCAGTGTACACGGTCGCCGTCGGCCTGGCGCTGCGGGCCGTGGGGGATGCGAAATGATCAAGATCAACCTATTGCGGCCGGAAAAGAAGGAGGTCGCCGCCGGGGGAGGAGCGGCCGTCAGCTTCGCCGAGGAGGCCAAGCCCAGCGGGCTGAGCATCCCGGCCATCGTCGGGGCCGCGGTCCTGACGGTGGTCGGCATCGGCCTGATGTATTTCCTGCAGGCGGGTGAGCTGGCCAACCAGAAGCGGATCTTCGAGGAGCGGACGCTGCGCAAGGCCGAGCTGGAGAAGGTCCTCAAGGAGCTGGCGCAGATCGAGCGCACCAAGATGGAGCTGGACAGCAAGATCAAGATCATCGGCGACCTGAAGCTGAAGCAGAAGGACGCGGTGCTGATGATGGACAAGATATCACGGGCCCTGCCGGATTGGGTCTGGCTGTCCGACCTCTCCTACAAGGGCGGGGCGATCGGCATCAGCGGCAAGGCCCTCTCCAACAACCTGATCGCCGACTTGATCAACAACCTGCAGAACTCGAACTTCTTCGCCAACGTCCAGATCAGCCAAACGTCGCGCAAGAAGGAAGCGGGCATCGACATCTTCGAGTTCCGCATCACCTGCCAGTTCGTCCCGCGCCCCGAAGCCAAGAAGGCGGTGTAAGCATGGATATCCAAAACCTACCCTGGTACGGGCAGTTCCTGGTCTTCCTGCTGGTGGGCGTCGTCCTGTTCGGCATCTTCTACTTCGTCGTCTATTCGCCGACCCAGGACGAGATCCGCTCCGTCGTCCAGCGCAGCGAGCAGCTGCAGGAGGAGATCCGCAAGGCGGAGAAGAGCGAGGCCAAGCTCGAGAAGCTGAAGGAGGAGAAGGCGGCCAACGAAAAGGTGCTGGAGGAGCTGAAGGGCATCCTGCCGGAGAAGATGGAGTTCGCCCAGCACCTGCGCAAGATCCAGGCCATCGCCTCCAACGCCCGGCTGCGCACCTCCACCTTCAACTTCAGCAAGGAGACCGCGCGCGACTATTACTTCGAGAGGCCGATCGTCATCAGCCTGGAGGGCAACTACCACAACCTGGGCATCTTCTTCGACCAGGTGTCGCGGCTGAAGAAGATCTTCACCATCGACGGGCTGTCGATCTCCCCGCTCAAGGGCATGAACTACGATTACACCATCCAGGCCAAGTTCACCGCCACCACCTACATCTACCGCGAGGGCGGCGCGATCAAGAAGCCGGTCGCCAAGCGGGCTCCCCCCCGGCGGGGGGCCCAGCCCGAGGGCGACGTAGGAGGGATCTAAATGAGAATCCTGTTCGCACTGTTGCTGTTGTTCCCCTTCTTCCTCCAAGCCCAGGAGGTCCCCCTGGACGTCCCGGGACCGGAGGGGGAGGAGGAAGTGGAGATGATCAGCGTCCAGCCCGGCGAGTTCGTCTATAACCCGGAAGGCCGCCGCGACCCGTTCTGGAACCTGCTGCAGGGCAAGAGCGTCAAGGAGAACCGCGAGGCCATCGAGGGCATCGCCGGGCTGATGATCGACGAGCTGGAGCTCGAGGGCATCGTCTTCGCCGCAGGGGAGTTCAAGGCGCTGCTCAAGGGGCCCGACACCCGCCCCTACGTGGTGGGCATCGGCGACAAGGTCTACGACGGCGAGGTCGTGGCCATGGACAAGAACTCGGTCAGTTTCAGGAAGAGCCTCACCGTGGCCCTGGCCGGACAGAAGGACCGCGTTATCATAAAGACCTTAAATCCCGAAGAAGAGGAGGAGTTGCATGAGCAAAGCGATAACTAGGACAGGTTTGATCCTGTTGCTGATTTCCTTCGGCCTGGGGCTCGATGCCAAGGTGACCATCAGCAAGATCGAGTACTTCCCGGGCGAGGATTTCGTGCAACTGCACATGCAGACCGACAAGATCCTGCCCATCCCCGACATCTTCTACCCGGAGAAGGACAACCTCAAGCGCCTGGTCATGCGCGTCAAGGACGCCGAGTTCCGCGTCGCCAACCCGGTCATGGCCTTCGATTCGCCGGTGGTCCAGGGGCTCAAGGTGCAGGCCGGCGCCGACTACGCCGACGTCGAGATCCTCCTCAAGGGCGAGGCCAACTACCGCGTCTTCACCAACCAGACCGGCCTGTACATCGAGTTCCCGGTGCTCAAGGGGCTGGCCGCCGCCCCGGCGCCGCCGGTCCTGCCGCCGCCCGCGCCCCGCGCCGACCAGCCGGCCGCCGACGAGGCGGTCAGCCTGCGCGACGTGCGCCTGGCCTCCCAGGAGCCGGGCCGCATCCGCTTCGAGCTGGCGCTCTCGCGCGAGACCGACTACCACGTCATCCCCATCGAGCAGGAGCCGGTGCGCCTGGCCATCGACCTGAAGAACGCCCAATCGCGGCGCATCAGCAAGGCGGTGAACCTGCAGAACGTCAAGGGCATTCGCGGCTGCAACAACTCCAGCGGCGTCTATCGCGTCGTCTTCGACCTGAGCTACCTCAAGCACTTCGCCGTGCAGGCCAAGGGCAGCGTGCTGCAGGTGGAGTTCTTCGACGGCCCGCAGGCCGATGCCGCCGCCCCGGCCCTGGCCGCCGCCGCGGCGCCGGTCGCGGCCGAAGGCGCCGCCAACAACCGCCGCACCGTTTTCGGGGTCGAGGCCAATGCCGACGTGGTGGGCTTCCTGGTGGATGACGACGGCATCGGCATGACCCCCGAGCAGCTCAAGAG
>DAHVOV010000256.1 GCA_027318645.1 Candidatus Aminicenantota bacterium | reverse complement strand
CCCGCCCACACGTTCCCTGCGCGGTCGACCAGCAGCGACGAGACGAATTCGCCGGGGAGCCCGTCAACGGCGCCGTAATGTTTCGCCCCGCCGCTGCCGATCTCGAAGACCCCCTGGCCCCAGGTCCCGACCCAGAGGCGGCCGGCCGAATCGCGGGCCAGGCAGCGGACCTCGACGTCGGGCCGGACCCCGGGCAGGGCTACGGGGCGGGCCCGGCCGTTTTGGAAGCGCAGCAGGCCGGCCGAGGTCCCCAGCCACAGCGAGTCGTCGGCGGCGGTCTCCAGGGAATAGATCGCATGGTTGCGCGCCGCGCCGGGGAGGGCGAAGGAATCGCAGCGCCCGTTTTGGTAGCGGTTCAGGACCCCCCCGCCGCCGCCGATCCACAATTCCCCGGGCGCGCCGCCGTGCAGGCAGCGGAACTTGCTGCCGGCCAGGCCCTCGCGGTCGCTGTAGGCGGTGATTTTCTCGTCGCGCACCTGGATCAGGCCGCCGTCCAGCGCCCCCACCCAGAGCGAGCCCTCGACGTCCTCGTGCACGGCGTACACGTAGTCGCTGTCCATCCCCTTGCTGCGGTCCAGCGACTGCCACTCGCCGCCGCGCCAGCGGAACAGGCCGTTTTCGCTGCCCACCCACAGGTTGCCGTCGCGGTCCTCCACCAGAGCGGTGACCAGCGTGTCCAGGCCGCCCGGCGGCGACACGTCCTGCCAGCTCCCGCCGCGAAAATGGATCAGCCCGTCGTCGGTGCCGAGCCAGAGGCCCCCTTCGCGGCTGGGGCGGATGATGAAGATGTCCCGCGAATCCAGGGCGGAGCCGGGCACGAGCGGCCGCCAGGCGCCGTTCTCCAGCCGCTGCAGGCCGCTGCCGGCGACGCTGGCCAGCAGCCTCCCGGCGCCGTCCACGGCCAGGGCCAGGATGGAGGCGTCGGCCAGGCTGGGCTGACGGGCCGGCGGGCCCTCGCTCCCGGCCTGGAAGCGGAACAGGCCCGCCGACGTTCCCACCCACAGGTCGCCGCCATCGTCCTCGACGATGCTGGAATAGGAGATGTGCGAGACGTCGTCGGGAAGCGGGTGGGCGCGGAACTCCCCCCGCTCCAGGGAGAGCAATTTCCCGCGCGCGGTGCCGATCCAGAGGACGCCCCGGCGGTCGACAAGGAGGTTGTTGACGAAATTGTCCTTGAAAGCCGGGGTATTGCCGCTGTTGAAGGTGACGAAGCTCGCCCCGTCGAAACGTACCAGCCCCTCGGCGGTGCCCAGCCAGAGGAAGCCGCTGCGGTCCTGGGCGATGACCAGGACCGAGCTGTTGGGCAGTCCCCTCTCGCTCTTCCAGACGTTGACGGCGTACTGGGTGACCCTCTTGGCCGGGTTCAGTCCGCACAAGCCGCCGGCCATACCGGCCAGAAGGCCCAGGAAGAACAGGATCCTCCGGGAGAGGCGGGCCATGGGACTGGAGCCGGGGACGCGGGCCGCGCCCCTATATGGCCGGTATCGTCTGGCGGCAGAGCCGCAGCTCCAGCATCTCCTCCTGGCCGGAGAGGATCGCCTCCAGCCGGGCCAGAGCCTTCTTGGCCTCGACGTATTTCTTGCCCTTGCGCTTCTCCGCCGGGACGGAATCGAGATACGCGCGCAGCTTCGCCAGCAGCAGGTTCACATTGGCTTTCTTGATGTTCATCGACACCTCCGAAAATCCCTCGCCGGAATTGTAATGGAACGGAAAAATGATTGCAATCGGCGCCGCGGTTGCCCGTGGCGGGCCGGCCTGCTAGAATGACCGCGCCATGGGGAAAATTTCCTCCCTGACCCTGGTCCTGGGCGCGGCGTGCAATTTCTCGTGCTCCTACTGCCCGCAGCGGCGCGGGGCGGACCGGCTGCGGCAGGGCGACATCACGGCTTTCCTCGATCTCCTGCGCCCGCGCCTGGCCGGCCGGGTCCTCCTGCGCTTCACCGGCGGCGAGCCGCTGCTGCACTGGCCGCTCATCGCGGGCACGGTTCGCCATGCCGGCCGCATCGCCGGGACGGAATTCCGCTTCGCCCTGGCCACGAACGGCTCCCTGCTGGACCGCGGGCGCATCCGCTATCTCAGGGAGCACGGCTTCCTGGTGGGGCTGAGCCACGACGGCGCGGCTCAGGCCGGTCGCGACGCCGGCAGCGTCGCGGCGGTAACGGCCGCGCTGGGCCTGCTGCGGCGCTTCCATCCCGACGGGTACGTGGTGAACAGCGTCTTCACGCCGCGGACCGTGCCGCTGCTGGCAACGAGCGTGGCCGGGCTGCTGCGCGCCGGGCACCGACGGCTGCGCTTCACCCTGGACCGGACCGCCGGCTGGAAGCCCGCCGACCTGGACGAGCTGGAAGGGCAGATGGCGCGGGTCGTGGCCGCCTGCCGGGAGCACCGGCGCCGCGGCGGCGGGACGCCGCTGGAGAACCTCGCCCCGGCGGACGGCCGCGGGGTGTTCGCCTGCGGTGCCGGCCGCGACCGGCTGGCGCTCCTCCCCGATCGCACCGTCTGGGGCTGCGAGCTGTTTCACCCCCTGTTCGGCCAGGACGGCAAGCGCGCGGAGCTCGCGCGCCATTGCCTGGGCACGCTGGAGCGGTTCCTGTCCGCCGGCAGGCGGCGAACGGCCGCGCCCGCCGGCGCCGCGCTGCGCCAGGACTACTTCAT
>DAHVOV010000232.1 GCA_027318645.1 Candidatus Aminicenantota bacterium | reverse complement strand
CGGCCGCCCCTCGGGATCGGACAGGGTGGAGACGACCCCCGCCGGCTTGTTGAGGATGAAGTAGCTCCGCGCCTGCGGCGCCCGCCGCAGCGGCCGGCCATCGAGCCGCACCTCGTCGCCGGGATGGCGCACCGGGTGGTTGGGATCGGTCACGGCCCGGCCCGCCACCTGGAAGCGCCCCTCGTGGATCCAGCGGCGGATGTCGCGGCGGCTGGCCACGCCGCACTCCTGGAGGAACCTCTGCAGCTTAATCTCCCTCATTTGCCGATCCTCAGCCGCTTGATGAGCTCGTACAGGGTGGAGGGCTTCAGCTTCAGCTCCTCGGCGGCCTTCTTCTGCACCCAGTTGGTGCGCTCCAGCGTCTCGATGATCAGCTGGCGCTTGTAGGCGTCGATGCGCTCGTTGAAGCCGCCGTCGTCGGGCTGCGGCGGGCGCAGGCCCAGGATCTCCGGCGCCAGCGAGTTTGGCTCCAGCGTCTCGGAGCCGGACAGCAGCACGGCGCGCAGCATGGCGTTCTGCAGCTCGCGGATGTTGCCCGGCCAGTTGTAGTCCATCAGCTGGCGCAGGAACTTGGGGCTCATGCCCTTGATGGACTTGGCGTTCTCGCGGGCGAAGCGCTTGAGGAAGACGTCGGCCAGCAGCGGGATGTCCTCCTTGCGCTCGCGCAGCGGCGGCAGGTGGATGTTGATGATGTTCAGGCGGTAGTACAGGTCCTCGCGGAAGTCGCCGCTCTTCACCCGCGCCATCAGGTCGATGTTGGTGGCGGCCAGGATGCGCACGTCGACCTTCTTGATCTGGCTGCTGCCCAGGGGCTGGAACTCCTTCTCCTGCAGCACGCGCAGGATCTTGGACTGCGTCTCGTCGCTGAGGTTGGCGATCTCGTCGAAGAAGATGGTGCCGCCGTCGGCTTCCTCGAAGATGCCCTTCTTGTCGGCGACGGCGCCGGTGTAGGCGCCCTTCTTGTAGCCGAACAGCAGGCTCTCGAACAGGTTGGCCGGGATGTTGCTGGAGTTGAAGGGCGAGAAGGGCTGGGAGCGGCGGTTGGAGTGGGAGTGGATGGCCTTGGCGATCAGCTCCTTGCCGGTGCCGCTCTCGCCGGTGATCAGCACCGTGGAGTTGGAGTCGGCCACGCTCTCGACGATGCCCAGCACCTTCTTCAGCAGCGGGCTGCGGCCGACGATGTTCTCGAAGCCGAAGCGGTCGTCGAGGGCGCGCTTCAGCTGCGTGTTCTCCTGGTTCAGCCGCCGCTCCTTGACCACGCGCTCCACGCGGTGGCGCAGCTCGACGTTGTTGAACGGCTTCTGCAGGTAGTCCAGGGCCCCCTGGCGGATGGCCTCGATGGCCGCCTCGATGGTGCCGAAGGCGGTGAGGAAGATGACGCGCACCTGCGGGTCGTCCTTCTTCAGCTCCTTGAAGATCTCCAGCCCCGAGCTGCCGGGGATCATCTGGTCCATGATCACCACGTCCACGTCGCTGGAATGGTTGCTCTTGGCCTGCGTCTTGTTCTCCGAGATGCGCAGCTCGTACTCCGGCTCCTGGAAGATGCGCTTGAAAATGTCGTGGATGACGATCTCGTCGTCGACCAGGTGGACGATCTTCTTTCTCATAGGTTCATGCTCCTCAGCGGGCTCTGCAGGGGGAAGGTGATGATGAAGGTGGTGCCGCGGCCGACCCGGCTGTGCGCCTCGATCTCGCCGTAGTGCTCCTTGACGATGTTGTAGACGATGGCCAGGCCCAGGCCGGTCCCCTGGCCGACCTCCTTGGTGGTGAAGAACGGGTCGAAGATGTGCTCCAGGTCGCGGGGGGCGATGCCGCGGCCGCTGTCCTTGAAGCGCACCGTCACCTGCTCGCCGCTCTCCTCGCCGCCGACGGAGATCCAGCCCTCGCCGTCGATGGCGTCGATGGCGTTGATGAACAGGTTGATGAACAGCTGCTGCAGCCGGGTGGGGAAGCCGGCGAAGCGGCCGCGGAACTCGGCCTCGCGGCGCACGGCGACGTTCTTCTTCCTCAGCTTGTGCTCGACCAGGGCCAGGCTCTCGTCGAGGACGCGGTTCAGGTCGACGGCCACGGGCTGCTGCCCCTTCTGGCGCGAGAAGTCGAGCAGCGTGCGCACGATCTTGTTGGCGCGCAGCACCTGGTCCTGCATCTTGGCGATCAGCTCGCGGTTGTCGCGGCCGCCGGGGTTGTCGAGCAGGAACTGGCAGTAGGAGGAGATGCCGGTCAGCGGCGTGTTGATCTCGTGGGCGATGCCCGCCGAGAGCAGCCCCAGCGAGGCCATCTTCTCCGAGGTGATCAGCTGGTTCTGGATGCGGTTCCTCTCGGTCACGTCCTCGAAGACGAAGATGCGGCCGGAGACGCTGCCCGCCTCATCCTTGAGCGGCGAGACGTAGACGTCGAAGAAGGTCTCGGCGTCGCCGACGTCGGCCTTGACGTTGCGCAGCGTGTGCGTGCCGGGCTGGCCCGGCTGCACGAGCTCCCACAGGCCGCGGCCCAGCAGCTGCGGCGCCCGCTTGCGCAGCGCCTTGGCGCGCGGGATGCCCCAGCGCTCCTCCATGAAGGTGTTCCAGGTCTGCACCAGGTTCAGCCGCGAAACGACCAGGATGCCCAGGTTGATGTTCTCGATGATGTTCTCGTTGAACTCCTTCAGCAGGTTGAGCTCGGCCAGCTGCTCCTCCAGGCGCGAGTAGAGGAAGGCGTTCTCCACCGACAGCGCCAGGGGCGAGGCGATGCTGGCCATCAGGTCCCAGTCCTCGACCGTCAGGTAGGAGTGGTCGGTCTTGCGGCCCATGGCCACGACGCCGACCAGGCGCTCGCCGATGCGCAGCGGCTGGAACTGGAACAGCTTCTCGGCGGGCATGGCCGCCTGGTCGCTGGGGAACTTGGTGGCGAACTCCTGCTCGGAGAGGAACAGCAGGTGGTCGCGGCGCTCGAAGGCGTCGAGGAAGCTGCGGGTCAGGAACAGGCGCCGGCGGCCGGGGAGGGAATAGAACACGTTGTTGCGGTAGGGGATCAGCAGCGAGGCGGCCTGCAGCTGGAAGCCGCGGCCGATGATCTCCAGGAAGTTCTGCGACAGCGAGGAGAGGTCGCGCTGGGCGCTGATCGAGCCCTCCAGCTCCTTCAGCTTGCGCTTGAAGTTGAAGGTCTCGCGGTAGAAGAGCCGCTCGAAGACGCGCTGCAGCGTCCCCTCCAGGGGCTTGAACAGCAGGCCGGCCATGAGGATGGCCGCCAGCGACCAGAAGATGCCCAGCAGCTTGTTCTGGCCGATGTTCAGGCCCAGGAACAGGTAGGTGCCGAAGATGAACAGGAACAGCGAGGAGATCGAGAGCGTCTTCTTGATGATGTTCTCGATGTCGGTCACCCGCCGCGGCGAGAGGAAGTACACCAGGCTCAGCGGCAGGAAGGGCAGGAAGAGCATGCTCACGTAGACGAGCGGGCCGGGCGCCGCCTCCGGGGCCTGGCGGGTGAAGTTGAGCAGCAGCAGCGAGACGAAGCTCAGCGAGATGCCGGCCAGGGGGACGAGGTAGCGCTTCTGGCGCTTCTTCACCACCAGGGTGAGCGAGGAGGTGCCGACGCGCGCCCAGGCCAGCAGCACGTAGACCGCGAAGTACTTCTGGCCCAGGGAGCGGAAGTGGTTGATGGCCGTGATCAGGACCTCGGGGTCGGGCGCCAGCAGGTTGTGCAGCACGAAATAGGCGTTCAGGGCCAGCAGCGCCAGCGGCGGCAGGTAGATCAGCAGGTCGCGCAGCCGCGAGCTGAGCCGCTTGAGGCCGCGGGCGCGCAGCGGGTACTGCAGCGCGTAGTGCAGCAGCACGGCCGGGAAGAGGGCGAAGCAGGCGGCGTCCAGGACGGTGAACAGGTAGTCGCTGGCGCCGAAGTCGCCGGTGGGGGAGAAGATCAGGAACCCCGACAGGGTCAGGCTGAGGACGAAGAACACCTGCGGCGGCGGGAACAGCGTCGCCTGGCGCACGTAGATGTTGAGGATGCCCAGGGTGAGCAGCACGGCCAGGATGCCGACGAAGACCAGGATGTAGTAGGAGAAGGGGGTGTACACCGGGTCGATGTCGACGCCCACGTTCTTGAGGATGCCCTCGCGCTCGATCTCGTAGCGGCAGTAGTTGCGGCCGGCGATGGCGCGCAGCAGGTCGATGCGGCCGGCCACCTGGTACTTGTTGACGGCCAGCAGGATGTCGCCGGGGCGGACCTGGCCGCCGGCCGGCGCCGAGCGGCAGACCAGCCCCTGCGGGCCGGCCTCCCAGGCGATGTGGTCGGTGACCGAGCTCCACTTGAGCTTCTGGAAGATGTTGGCCAGGCTGAGCAGGATGAAGGCGGCGAAGATGAAGTGCCAGAGGTACTGGCGGGCTGCGTCGGGGACGGCGGCGGCCAGGCGCCGCAGCAGCGGGGGCTTCATAACAGGATGCTGGCCCGGGAGGTGCGGAAGGCCCAGGCCACCTTCTCCCGGGGCTTGAGCGGCGGCAGGGTCTTCTGGAAGAAGCGGCGCGTCAGCATCTCGCGCTCGAACGAGCTGGAGAAGATGTCGTCCTCGCCCTCGGGATAGGCCTCGGCGCGCCGGGACGGGGGGATGCCGCGCAGCGAGGCGCCGTCGGGATTGGTCTCCTGGGCCGTGGCCTGGAAGGGGGGAGGCGCCAGCAGCAGGGCGAGCAGGAGGACCAGGAAGACCTTTTTCATGCCGTCTGCGGCCCGGCGGGCCGCGTCTCCTTTGCCCTGATTATAGCAATACGGGCCTCTACTAGCAAACAGTTTCCTTATCCAATCTGGTAGGACGTAAGCACCAAGTTCCAAGCACCAAATTCCAAATAAGCACCAAGCACCAATGTCCAAATGACCAAAACGAAAAGTAAACGCATTCGATTATGGAATGACTGCTCATTTCCCGGCAGGGCAGCATATCGTTTGAGCGCCTTCGTTTGGGTCATTGGAATTTGGAACTTGGGATTTGTTTGGAATTTGGTGCTTGGGGCTTGGAATTTTAGTCTTACGAGTATCTGATCTTCAAAAAAACCTATTGGCTAGCCCCAAAAACCTTTGCCGAGCTGCTGTCGATCCATAGAACGATTGTTTTGGACAGCACTGAGCCGGCGTCAGCCCTGAGCGGCGCCGCCCCGGCGGTCGGCCTGGATCTTCTCCCACGTCTCGCGGAAGATCTCCGGCATGTCGAGGTGGTAGGGGCACTTGGCGACGCACTCGCCGCAGGCGGCGCAGTCCTTGTAGGTCTTCGCCAGCCCGGCGAGGCGCTCCAGCGCCCAGTCCTTGAGGTCATACACGAAGTAATAGTTGCGCAGCACGTGCAGGAACGAGATGGGCAGCCCCTGCGGGCAGGGCATGCAGTACTCGCAGCGGCGGCAGAAGCGCTCGCCCAGGCGGTCCTTCTCCGCCTGCAGCCTGGCGGTCTCCTCCTCGTTCAGCGGCGACAGGTCGTCCAGCGCCGCCACGTTCGCCGCCACCTGCTCCTCCGAGTCCATTCCCGGGATGGCCACGTCGACGCCGTGCGCGAAGATGAAGCGGAAGTTGAGCGCCGTCTCGCGGATGTTGCCGCCGCCCACCGGCTTCATGGCGATGACGCCGGCGCCGCTGCGGCGCGCCGCCGGGATCAGCTCGGCCATGGCGTCGGTCTCCATGAAGTTGGCCGGCACCTGCACGGCGGCGAAGGGGAAGCGCTCCAGCGCCCGGGCCACGATGCGCGGCTTGTGGCCGCTGATGCCGATGTAGCGCAGCTTGCCCTGCTCGCGCGCCCGCAGCATGCCGGCGACGGCGCCGTCGGGGGCGAGGACCCTCTCCAGGTCGGCCTCGCTGGCCACGTTGTGGCACTGGTAGAGGTCGACGTAGTCGCTGCGCAGGTTGCCCAGGGTGGTCTCGATGTCGCGCAGGATATCGTCCGCGCCGCGGCTGAACGACTTGGAGGCGATGAGCACCTGCGGCCGCCTGCGGCCCAGGACGCGGCCGAACTTGGCCTCGCTGTCGGTGTAGCCGCGCGCCGTGTCGAAGAAGTTGATGCCGGCGTCGACGGCCTTCCCCAGGACGCGGTCGGCGTCGGAGGCGCTCAGGCGCTGGATGGGGATGCCGCCCATGCCCATGCGCAGTGCCTCGATGGCGCCCGGCAGCAGCCGCGCCGTGCGCCGGGTTTGCGGATGCCCGTGATCAGCCATACAGCCTCACTCCCCGCTCGCCCAGCATGCGGTAGAACAGGTTCAAGGGAAAGCCCATGACGTTGAAGTAGCAGCCCTCGATGCGCTCGACGAAGACGGCGGCCCGGCCCTGGATGGCGTAGGCCCCGGCCTTGTCCATGTAGTTCTCATGGTCGAGGTAGTGGCCGATCTCGCCGGCTTCCAGCCCCTTGAAGCGCACGAGGGTGCGCGAGATGGCGAAGGTGGTCTCGCCCCGGTGCAGCAGCGCCAGCCCGGTCAGGACCTCGTGCTCGCGGCCCGCGAGGCGCGACAGCATGGCGCAGGCCTCGTCGCGGCCGGAGGGCTTGCCGATGAGCTCGTCGCCGAGCCGCACCACGGTGTCGGCCGAGACCAGCAGCGACGGATAGAAGCGCTTGTGGTAGACGGCCAGCCCCTTGGCGATGGCCACGCGCCGCAGGAAGTCCTCGGTCGCCTCGCCGGGAAGCACGGCCTCCTCGATGTCGGCGGGGATCACCTCGGGGTCCAGCCCGATCAGGCGCAGGAGCTCGAGGCGGCGGGGCGACGCCGAGGCCAGGACGACCTTCATCGCCTGAAGTACTCGCGGATGCGCGCCTCGTAGGGGGCGGGGACGGCGAGCCGGCCGCCGTCCTGCAGGAAGCGCCGCAGGTCGTCCAGGGAGCGGATCTGGTGGGCGTCGAAGAGCTTGTGCACGGTCTTGGGGCCGATGCCCTTGATCTGCGACAGCTCGAAGAGGCTGTCGGGGAACTCGGCCTGCAGCTCCTGCAGGACCTTGAGCGAGCCGATGATGACCAGGTCCTCCACCTTCTGGGCGAGGATCTTGCCGAGCCCCTCGATCTTGGTCAGGTCCTCGCCGGCGAGCAGCATGTCCTCGACCGGCACCGGCAGCTCGCGGATGCTCTTGGCGGCGCGCGTGTAGGCGCCGATCTTGAACTCGTTCTCGTCCTTCATGGCGAGAAAGAAAGCCACCTTGTCGAAAGCGCGGGCGATCTCCTGGTTGGTCATGATCGGGTCTGAAGTTCGTTCTGCGCCGGCAAGCTCATCCCGCCTATCATAGCAAAATCCGCGGCAAAAGTAAATTTGACTTTGCCGGCGCCGTCGCCTACAATCCGGCCATGCACAAGATCGCGTTCTCGGGCGTCCCCGGCAGCGGCAAGACCTCGACCCTGGCCGAGGTGAAGAAGCTGCTGTCCCTGAAGTACCGCGTGGAGGACGTCCCCGACCTGAAGCCGAACGCCCCCTTCGACTTCGACCAGAAGACCGGCTTCGTCAGCCAGTTCTACTTCGTCACCAGCCAGATCAACGAGGAGAACCTCCATGCCCAGGACGGGCCCGACTTCCTCCTCTGCGACGGCTCGCTCGTGGACCACTGGCTGGAGTGGCGCGAATACCTGCGGCAGCCCGACGCCGGCCTGCGGCCGGCCGGCGCCGACGCGCTGCTGGAGGCGCTGGCCCGCTTCTGGCTGCCCACCTACGCCGTCGTCTTCCGCCTGCGCGCCGACACGGCGGCGCTGAAGAAGCGCAAGCCGAAGGCCGGGATGCGCGAGTACCCGCCGGAGCGCGGCCGCCAGGAGGACGAGCGCTTCCTGCGCCTCGCCCAGGAGGAGCGCGTCCTCAGCTTCGACGTCTGGAACCACCAGACCATCGACGAGTGCGCCCAGGACGTGATGACGCGACTGGCCGAGATCAAGCTGATCTGACGCGGGGGCTCGGGAGGACGGCATGCGGGTAAAACTGGCGGGATTCAACGTCGATGCGGAGCGGCTGCGGCGCCTCGCCGGCGGCGGCGACCTCACTCCGGAGACGCTCAGCGCCGCCTATGCCCGCATCAGCCGCAGCCCGCTGGCCATCGACCGGCTGCGCCGCCAGTCCTGCCGCGACGTGGAGAAGGCGCGGCGCTCGAACCAGCGCATCATCTTCGCCATGGGGCACCACTCGGTGGCCGAGCACGCGGTGTTCAACTTCGACCTCATCGGCGTCTCGCGCCTGGCGCTGGAGGAGATCGAGCACTTCCGCCTCGCCTCCTACACCGAGAAGTCGCAGCGCTACGTCACCCTGGAGGGGGAGCTGGTGCGCCCGAGCGAGCTGCGCGACCCGGCGCTGCGCGCCCTGTTCCAGGACGTCACCGGCCGGCAGTTCCGCTTCTATTTCAAGGCCTTCGCGCGCCTGCACCGCCTCCTGCGCCGGCAGCACGCCGGGCTGCTCTCCAACGCCGCGGGCCAGCGCCTGGTGGAGGGCTGGGCCAAGGAGGACGCCCGCTACGTCCTGCCGCTGGCCGCCGGCGGCCAGGTGGGCATGACGGTCAACGCCCGCACCCTGGAGCACATGTTCCGCCGCTGGCGCCTCAGCCCGCGCGCCGAGGTGCGCCGCCTCGCCGCCCGGCTGCACGCGCTGGTCATGCCCGTCGCCCCTTCGCTGATCCTCTTCCCCGAGCCCAGCGCCTTCGACCGCGAGAGCTTCGCCGCCATGGACGGCCTGTTCGCCGCGCTGCCCGTCCGCGTCGGCCGCCCCGCCGTTGCCGGGCCGCGCATCGTGGCGGCCAGCGAAGGCGGCGACGACGCCATCCTGGCCGCGCGCCTGGCCGTGCGCCGCGGGCTCGGCCTAGAGCGCGCCCGGGCGCTCTTCGCCGGGCTCGCCCCGGCGAAGAAGCGGGAGCTGTTCCGCGAGTTCTTCGCCCGGGTGCAGTTCTTCAGCGCCATGCCGCGCGAATTCGAGATGGCCGACGTCACCTTCCAGGCGACGGTCAGCGCCTCCTGCTTCGCCCAGCTGAAGCGCCACCGCATGGCGACGCTGCTGTCGGGCGGGTACGACCCCGGGCTGGGCGTCACGCTGCCGCCGAGCCTGGCCGAGGCCGGCCTGGAAGTCGAGTTCCACCGCATCATGTCCGCCAGCGACGCCGCCTACCGCCGCCTGCGCGCGGATTGCCCCGCCGCCGCCGACTACGTCCTGACCAACGCCCACCGCCGCAGCGTGCTGATGCGCATGAACCTGCGCGAGCTGTACCATTTCGCCCGCCTGCGCGACGACGAGCACGCCCAGTGGGACATCCGCGCCTTGGCCCACGACCTGGCCGCCCTGGTGCGGCGGCGCATGCCGCTGGCGGCCATGCTCCTGTGCGGCAAGAGCCATTTCGCCGAAGAATATGAGAAGATCTACGGGACAGGGCCGGAAGGTTCCGCCCCCATTGCCAGCAGCGACTAGCCCGGTATTGCTGTTACTGACACTACCACTATCACTATCACTTTCTTCTTAAAACAGCACGAAATCGACCACGAACAAGGCAGCGACCGCCGCCATCAGCGGATGGACCTCGCGCCACTTCCCGGCCAGCAGCTTCAGCAGGACAAAGGCGATGAAGCCGATGCCGATCCCCTTGGAGATGCTGAAGGTGAACGGGATCATGATCAGGGTCAGGAAGGCCGGCAGGGAGGTCGTGACCTCGTCCCAGCGGATGGCGCGCACGCCCGAGATCAGCAGGAAGCCGACGAGAATGAGCGCCGGCGCCGTGGCGTAGGCCGGCACGATGGCGACCACGGGAGTGAAGAAGACCGCCAGCAGGAACAGCGTGCCCGTGACCACCGACGTCAGCCCGCTGCGGCCGCCCTCGCCGACGCCGGCGGCGCTTTCCACGTAGCTGGTCACCGAGCTGCAGCCGAACAGGCCGCCGCAGACGGCGCCCAGCGAGTCGACCAGCAGGACGCTCTTCAGCCGCGGCACGCGGCCGCCGGCGTCCATGAACCCGGCCTGCTCGCCGACGGCCACCACCGTCCCCATGGTGTCGAAGAAGTCGGTGACCAGGAAGGCGAAGATCGTGCCCAGCAGGCCGAGGCGCAGGGCGCCGGCGATGTCCAGGGCGAAGAAGGTGCGGAAGTGCGCGGCCGTGACCGGCGCCGCCAGCGACGCGGGAAGGCGGACCAGGCCGGCCACGACGGCCGCTGCCGTGGCCAGCAGGATGCCGATGAGGAAGGCCCCCTTGACCCGCCTCACCAGCAGGAACGCCGTCGCGGCCAGGCCGAAGACCGCCACCAGGCTTTCCGCGCCGATGCGGCCGAAGGCGACCATGGTCGCCGGGCTGGCGACCACGAGCTTGGCGTTCTGCAGGCCGATCAGGGCGATGAGCAGGCCGATGCCCACGCCGATGGCGCGCTTCAGGTCCAGGGGGATGGCGTTCATCACCCCCTCGCGGACATTGGTCAGCACCAGCAGGGTGATGACCGCGCCCTCGATGAAGACGACGCCCATCGCCGCCTGCCAGCTGACCTTCATGCCCAGGATCACGCCGAACGCCAGGAAGGCGTTCAGGCCCATGCCCGGGGCCAGGGCCAGCGGGTAGTTGCTGGCCAGCCCCATCAGGATGGTCAGCAGCCCGGCCCCGACGCAGGTCGCCACGGCCAGGGCCGGGACCAGGTCCTGGCCCATGGCCGTTGCCAGCACGCTGGGGTTGACGAAGATGATGTAGGCCATGGCCATGAAGGTGACCACGCCGGCGCCGACCTCGCGCCGCCAGGTCGTGCGGTTCTGCTTCAGCCTGAACAGGTCCATGCGCCACCTCGCGCCCGAATGATACGCAATCGTCGCCGCCGCAGTCAATCCCGGCCCGGGAACGGCGCCGGCAGGCCGCGCCCGGGGCCGATTCCGGTTGACCCAGGCCCGTCTTTGTGATATTTTGCAGGATCATGAACAAGATTTTCAACATCGTGGTCCAGTTCGCCGCCGTGCTCTTCGCCATCTCGGTGCACGAGTCGGCGCACGCCTGGAGCGCCGACCGCTGCGGCGATCCCACCGCCCGGCTCCAGGGCCGCATCTCCCTCAACCCAATCGCCCACATCGACCTGTTCGGCACCATCATCTTTCCCCTCCTGCTGGCGGTCATGGGCGCCCCGGTGTTCGGCTGGGCCAAGCCGGTCATGGTCAACCCCTACAACTTCCGCAACCGCCGCCGCGACCACATGATCGTCTCGGCCGCCGGCCCAGTCTCGAACATCCTGGTCGCCATGGCGGTCATCCTGCTGCTCATGCTGTTCTTCCAGCCGCTGATGGCCGCCACCAGCCCCACGGTGACGCTGCTGCTGCGCATCGCCACCTACCTGCTGCTGATCAACGTCTTCCTGGCCGTGTTCAACCTCATCCCGGTGCCGCCGCTCGACGGCAGCGGCATCCTGGAGGGGATGCTGCGCGGCGAGGCGCTGCGCTGGTTCGAGCGCATCAAGCCCTACGGCTTCTTCATCCTGGTGATCGTCATGTACACCCGGGTCTTCGACCGCATCGCCGACCTGCTGTTCAGCGGCCTGTTCCGCATCTTCCCCAAGCTGGTCTTCGTCGTGCTCAAGGCGGGGGTGATCGGGTGACCCCGCAGGTGGTCATGAGCGGCATGCGGCCCACCGGCCCCCTGCACCTGGGCCACTGGGAAGGGGCGCTGCAGAGCTGGCTGCGGCTCCAGGAATCGGCCCGCTGCCACTTCTCCATCGTCGACTGGCACGCCCTGACCACCGAGTACCAGGACCCCTCGCGCATCCAGGGCGCGATCCGCGACGTGCTGCTCGACTGGCTCTCGGTGGGCATCGACCCGGAGAAGAGCGTCGTCTACCTGCAGTCGGCGGTCAAGGAGATCGCCGAGCTCAACCTGCTGCTGGGCATGCTGACGCCGCTGGGCTGGCTGGAGCGCGTGCCTACCTTCAAGGAGCAGCAGGCGCAGCTGGCCGACCGCGACATCAACCAGTACGGCTTCCTCGGCTACCCGCTGCTGATGACCGTGGACATCGTGGTCATGAAGGCGGACACCGTCCCGGTGGGCGAGGACCAGGTGTTCCACCTGGAGCTGGCGCGCGAGATCGTCCGCCGCTTCAACGGCCTCTACGGCGACTGCTTTCCCGAGCCGCTGCCCTATCTCACCCCCATCCCCAAGCTGCCCGGCGTCGACGGCCGCAAGATGAGCAAGAGCTACGGCAACGCCATCTACCTGAGCGACGACGACGCCGCGGTGGCGGAGAAGATCCGGCCGATGGTCACCGACGTGCGCCGCAAGCGCCGCTCCGACCCCGGCGTTCCCGAGGACTGCCCGGCCTTCGCCCTGCACCGCGCCTACTCGAAGGCGGACGAGGTCGCCATGATCGACGCCGAGTGCCGCAAGGCCGGCATCGGCTGCCTCGACTGCAAGAAGGTCCTCATCGCCAACGTCAACGGCTTCCTCGAGCCCTTCCGCCAGCGCCGCCGCCGCTACGAGGCCATGGCCGTCGCCGACATCCTGGAGGCGGGCAACCGCCGCGCCTGCGAGCGCGCCGCCGCCACCCTGGCCCAGGTGCGCTCGCTGATGAAGATATGATGGAAGCGGAGTTCGGCGGCTACCAGGTGCAGACCGATTTCTTCGCGGGGCCGCTCGACCTGCTGCTGCACCTGATCCGCAAGAACAAGATGAACATCGCCGAGGTGCGCCTGTCGCGCATCACCAGCGAGTACCTCTCCTACCTGGAGGGCAAGCGCGGCATCAACCCCTCGCGCGAGAGCGAGTTCCTGATGACCGCCGCCACCCTCATCTACATCAAGTCGCGCTCGCTGCTGCCCAAGCCGGAGGAGCCCGGCGAGGACTCCCCCGAGAAGCGGCTGATCCACACGCTGATCGAGTACGAGAAGATCCAGAAGATCTCGCACCTGCTGCAGGAGATGGAGTACACCGAGCTCCTGCTGTGGCGGCGCCTGGAGCGCAGCGAGGACTTCGCCAACCGCGAGTACGAATTGAAGG
Source organism: Candidatus Aminicenantota bacterium (assembly GCA_027318645.1). Classification (GTDB taxonomy): domain Bacteria; phylum Acidobacteriota; class Aminicenantia; order UBA2199; family UBA2199; genus UBA2199. The sequence continues at coordinate 5,141 of DAHVOV010000232.1, read as the reverse complement.
AGGTGTCGGCCTTCCAGCTGGCCGAGATCTTCTTCGACATCGTCAAGAAGAAGGAGAACGAGCAGTTCCTGTACATCGCCTCCAAGAACTACTCCATCGCCGAGAAGCAGGCCGAGATCCTGGCCATCCTGGAGGGCAGCGGCTTTCTCGACTTCACCGTCTACATCGCCAAGCTCGACTCGGTGGAGGAGATCGTCGTCAGCTTCTTCACCCTGCTGGAGATGATCAAGCGCCACATGCTGGTCGCCGTCCAGGAGCAGCTCTTCGGCACCATCTCCGTCTACCGCAACGAGGCCGGCAAGCTGGAGAACTGAAGACATGGAAGCCGAACAGACATCCCAGCGCATCGCCCTGATCGAGGCCATCCTCTTCGTCTCCAAGGAGCCGGTGGAGCCGGCGCGCATCATGGAGTTCCTGGGCATCACCGACATCGGGGAGTTCGAGGCGGTCCTGGCCGCCATGGAGAAGGAGCACCTGCAGGAGCGGCCCGAGCGCGGGCTGCTGCTCAAGCGCAGCGGCGGCGGGCTGCAGCTGGTGACCAAGCCCGACCTGCACGACGACCTGAAGCGCTTCTTCACCGTGCGCCAGGCGGCCAAGCTCAGCCTGGCCTCGCTGGAGACGCTCTCGATCATCGCCTACCGCCAGCCGGCCACCCTGGCCGAGATCTCCGACATGCGCGGCGTCAACTCCAGCGGCCCGATCAAGAGCCTGCTGCAGAAGAAGCTGATCAAGATCACCGGCCGCAAGAAGGTGCCGGGCCTCCCGGCCCTGTACGCCACCACCCAGGAGTTCATGGTCTATTTCGGCCTCAACGACCTGTCCGAGCTCCCCTCGCTCGAGGAGCTGACCGAGCTGTTCGAGGAGAAGGAGCAGCCTTCGCTGTTCACGCCATAGGAGGAGCCATGGAAGCACTGGTCAACCCCCACGTCCTGGACGTTTCGCCCTACAAGCCGGGCCGGCCGGTCGAGGAGATCCAGCGCGAGTACGGGCTGACGCGCGTCGTCAAGCTGGCGTCGAACGAGAACATGCTGCCCATCCCCGCCCACGTGCGCCGGGCGATCCGCGCCGAGCTGGACCAGCTGCAGTACTACCCCGACTCCGACAACTACGCCCTGCGCCGGCGCATCGCCGAGTACAACGGCGTGGGCATGGAGAGCGTCATCGTCGGCGCCGGCTCGGTGGAGCTGATCCAGATGCTGATCCGCACCTTCCTCAAGCCGGGCCAGACGGTGCTGACCTCGGAGAAGACCTTCTCGCTCTACAAGAGCGCCACCATCGAGCACGCCGGCCGGGCGGCGTTCGTCGAGGCGCCCATGGACGCGGAGCTGCGCTTCGACCTGGAGGCCATCGCCGCGCGCATCGACGACGCCGCCAAGATCATCTTCCTCACCAACCCCAACAACCCCACCGGCACCCTCCTGCGCGGCGCGGCCGTCCGCTCCTTCATCGACCGCGTCCCCGCCGACCGCATCGTGGTGCTGGACAACGCCTACCAGGAGTACGTCGACGATCCCCGCGACTACGTCACCGGCCTGGACGAGATCCGCTCGCGGCGCAACGTCGTCGTCCTGCGCACCTTCTCCAAGGTCTACGGCCTGGCCGGCCTGCGCGTCGGCTACGCCATGGCCCATCCCGACACCATCGCCCTGCTCGGCCGCGTCAAGCCGCCCTTCAACGTCACCCGCATCGGCCAGGCGGCGGCATTGGCCTCCCTGGAGAACGACCGCTTCAAGAACCGCTCGGTGCGCCTCAACCGGCGCAACAAGGCCAGGCTGCTCGCGAAGCTGCAGGCGCTGGGGCTGCGCGTCATCCCCTCGCAGACCAACTTCCTGCTCTTCTTCCCCGGCGTCGACGTCGCCGAGCTGAACCTGCGGCTGCTGAAGCGGGGGGTGATCATCCGCCCCATGGCGGGCTTCGGCATCCCCGACGCCATGCGCGTCAGCGTCGGCCTGGAGGAGGAGAACGACTTCTTCATCACCGAGCTGGGCGCGGTCCTGGGCGAGATGAGGCGCTGAGCGCGCCCCGGCCGGCCACAACCAAGGAGCCATCATGGACCATGACATCCTGTTCGTCGGCGGCGGCCCCGCCGGCTACGAGGGGGCGATCGTCGCCGCCAAGAAGGGCCTGAAGGCCGCGGTGGTGGAGATGGACCAGCTGGGCGGCACCTGCCTGCAGCGGGGCTGCATCCCCACCAAGGCCATCCTGCACTCGGTCAAGGCCGTCAAGCAGATCGGCGACTTCGCCAAGATCGGCGTGCACGTCGAGAAGTTCCAGGTCTCGGTCGAGGAGATCGCCCGCCGCAAGGAGCGCATCGTGGCCAAGCAGACCCGCGGCATCGAGCTCCTGTTCAAGCAGCGCGGCGTCCAGCTCATCCGCGGCCGGGCCCAGGTGACCGGCGCCAACGTTGTCGTCGTCGACGGCCAGAAGGAGGTCACGGCGCGCCACATCGTGCTGGCCACCGGCTCCAAGCCGGCCGAGCTCCCCTTCCTGCGCTGGGACGGCCGCCGGGTCGTCGGCTCCGACCAGCTGCTGCGCCTGGACGAGGTTCCCGCCTCCATGCTGGTGGTCGGCGCCGGCGCCGTCGGCCTGGAATGGGCCCTCATCTACTCCTACCTGGGCTGCAAGGTGACGGTGGCCGAGATCATGGAGACCGTCCTGCCCGGCAGCGATCCCGAGATCGCCCAGGTGCTGCGCAACGAGCTGATCAAGCAGGGGATCACCATCCACACCGCCGCCGCCGCCGGCGACCCCGCCGTCGGCGGGGAAAGCGTCGAGCTGACGTTCCGCAAGGGCGGCCAGGAGTGGCGCGAGTCGTTCGCCAAGGTCCTGCTGGCCGTCGGCCGCCTCCCCAACACCGAGGGGCTGCTCGCCCCGGGGCTGGGCCTCGCCCTCGACGCCAAGGGCTTCATCCCCGTCTCGAGCGACCTGGAGACCTCCATCCCCGGGATCTACGCCTGCGGCGACGTCGTCGGCCCGCCGCTGCTGGCCCACAAGGCCTCGCACCAGGCCATGGCCGTGGTCGAGCACATCGTGTCCGGCCGGCCGGTCGCCGCTCACCCCCAGCCGGCGGCGGTGTTCACCTTCCCCGAGGTGGCCACCGTGGGCCTCAGCGAGCCCCAGGCGCTGAAGCTGGGGATCACGCCGCGCATCGGCCGCTTCCCCTACGCCGCCGGCTCGCGGGCCAACGCCATCGACGAGAAGGCGGGGCTGGTCAAGGTGGTCGCCGGCGAGGACGGCACGCTGCTGGGCGCCCACATCGTCGGCGCCGAGGCCGGCGAGCTGCTGCCGCTGCTCACCTACGCCGTGCAGCGCGGCCTGAAGGCCGAGGAGTTCCGCGACCTGGTCTTCATCCACCCCACCCTGAGCGAGAACCTCTGGGAGGCGCTGGGCGAGGTCGGCGGCTTCTCGGTGCATATCTAAGACCGACCCGCTCCACGCTGCGCCGGGCGGGTTGCTTTTTATCGGTCGTTTCACTATAATGCGGGCGATGAAAAAGGCCCTGGCCGCGTTCCTGCTCCTCTTCCCCCTGTGGCTCGGCGCCGGCATCTACGCCCTGCGCCTCGAAGGGCCGGTCGACCCGCTGATGGAGGAATACGCCACCGATTCCCTCCGCGAGATCCAGCGCCGCGGCGACGCCCGCCTGGTGGTGGTCGAGATGGACACGCCGGGAGGCTTCGACACCTCGATGCGCGCCATCATCAAGGCCATGCTGAACTCGGGCCTGCCGGTCGCCGTCCTGGTCTCCCCCAAGGGGGCGCGCGCCGCCTCGGCCGGCTTCTTCATCCTCATGGCGGCCGACGTCGCCGCCATGGCGCCGGGGACCAATACCGGCGCCGCCCACCCCGTTTCGGTCACCGGCAGCGATATCGAGAAGACCATGCGCGAGAAGGTGACCAACGACGCCGCTTCCTACGTCAAGTCGCTGGCGCGCAGCCGCGGCCGCGACGAGGGGATGGCCGAGAAGGCGGTGCGCGAAAGCCGCTCCTACACCGCCGAGGAATGCCTGCAGGGCGGCCTGATCGACCTGGTCGCGGCCGACGTCGCCGACCTTGTCGCCAGACTGGACGGCCGCGCCGTCACCCTCTCCGGCGGCCGGCAGGTCGTCCTCGACCTGCGCGGCCAGAGGGTCGTGCCGCTGCCCATGAGCGAGCGCCAGAAGTTCCTGCGCACCATCACCAACCCCAACCTGGCCTATTTCCTCCTCATCTTCGGCCTGGTCGGCCTGTACCTCGAGTTCACCCATCCCGGCGTCGCCCTGCCCGGCATCCTGGGCGGCATCTCGCTGCTGCTGGCCTTCCTGGCCTTCCAGGTCCTGCCGATCAACTACGTGGGGCTGTTGCTCATCCTGCTGTCGATCGGCTTCTTCGTGGCCGAGATCAAGGTCCAGGGGTTCGGCATCCTGGGCGTCGGCGGGATCGTTTCGTTCATCCTGGGCTCGATCATGCTGATCGACTCGCCCATCCCGGAAATGAGGCCGGCCATGCCCATGATCGTCACCTTCGCCGTCTGTTTCGCCTGCATCCTGCTGTTCCTGACCTGGAAGGTCTTCCGGGCCATGCGCCGCAGGAAGGAGACCGGCAGCGAGGGCCTGGTCGGCGAGGCCGGCGTGGCCCGCACCGACGTCGACCTGCGCGGCGGCAAGGTCTTCGTCCACGGGGAGTGGTGGAACGCCGTCGCCGAGGAGCCGGTGCGCGCCGGCGAGCCGGTGATCGTCGCGGCCGTGGAGAACCTGCGGCTGAAGGTCAAACCGTCAGGAGGAGATCATGAATAATATCTTCGTCAACCCGTTGTTCATCGTGGCCGTCATCGTCATATTCTTCATCCTCAACTGGATCAAGGTGCTGAAGGAGTACGAGCGCGGCGTCGTCTTCCGCCTCGGCCGCGTCCTGGACAAGCCCAAGGGGCCGGGGCTGATCCTGGTCCTCTCGCCCATCGACAAGCTGGTGCGCATCGGCCTGCGCACCATCGTGCTCGACGTGCCGCACAATGGGACGGTCATGCACGAGGAACAGATCGGCGATCTCGCCCAGGCGTTCGAACGCTTCCTCTTCGTCGATGCAAATGGGCTCATCCGAAAGATTCCCGCTCGTCGCAACGACCGGAAAACCCAGGTCATGCATCATCAGATAATGCAGAGGTGT
>DAHVOV010000240.1 GCA_027318645.1 Candidatus Aminicenantota bacterium | reverse complement strand
TCCGCCAGCGTCCGCTCGCAGGCGAGGCGATACTCCTCCTCGCGGTCGGCCGCCAGCAGCCAGCGCCATTCGCCGCCGCCGGCAACGGGCGCCGCCGGCGGCGCCGCGGCCTCCTCCGCCGGCACACGGAAGTGCAGGCGCGGCAGGCCGTCCGCGGCCAGGCGCTCGAGCTCGGCCAGGCCGGGGGCGGGGCGCCGGCGCCCGCCGTCCGCGCCGGGCGGCAGCAGGTTGCGCATGCCCTTCTGGCTGGGGGGCAGGGCGTGGTCGAGGAGGATGCCGGCCGAGGTGAAGTAGGCCGCCGCCGCCAGGCGGGCGAACTCGAGCAGGTCGGGGCCGGGAACGAACGGGTCGTCGATGGCCGCCAGGACGCTCTTCAGCCTGCCGGGATAGGGCGAGTCCAGCCCCGTCACCCAGCCGACGACGGCGCGCCGGCCCAGCGGCACCACGACGCGCGTGCCCAGGCCGATGCCGGCGTCGTCGGGGGCGCGGTAGGTGAGGGGCTCGGGAAGGTGGACGGACAGCGAGACGCTGATCTTCAAGGGCGATCGCGCCCGGCCAGGGCCAGCACCTTCTGCATGTCCTCCCACACCTCCCACTTGGCCTTGGAGATCTCCTCCTTGTCCCGCTTGTGCAGGATGAAGGCCGGGTGGTAGGTGGGCACGAGCGGGATGCCCGCGAACTCCAGCTGCTGGCCGCGGATGCGCCCCATGCTGTAGGCGGTGCCCAGCAGGTTGTTCAGCGCCACCTTGCCCAGGCAGACGATGACCCGGGGGCGCAGGACGGCGATCTGCCGGCGCAGGAAGGGCAGGCAGGCGTCGACCTCGTCCTTCAGCGGCTCGCGGTTGTTGGGCGGCCGGCACTTGACCACGTTGCCGATGAACACGTCCTGCCGCTCCAGCCCCATCTTCTGGATGATCTTGTCCAGCAGCTGGCCGGCGCGGCCGATGAAGGGGCGGCCGAACTGGTCCTCGGTCTCGCCCGGCCCCTCGCCGACGAACAGGATGCCCGGGCGGGGGTTGCCTTCGCCGGGGACGTAGTGCGTCTTGCTCTCGTGCAGCCGGCAGCGGCGGCACTGCAGGATCTCGCGGTTCAGCTCGGCCAGGTCGGCGCGCGGGTCGCTGACCGGCAGGTGGAGGAAGTCGGCGCCCATCTCGCCGTAGAACTTCAGGACCTCGCGCAGGTCGTTCATCGCCGGCGCGCCCTTCAGCCGGCGCGGCCCGCCAGCGAGGCGATCTCGTCCCAGACGGCGGCGGCGACGCCCGCCTTGCCCATGCGCTCCAGCCGGCGCACGCCGTCGGGACGCACCAGGTAGACCTGGTTCTGCACGTCGCCGAAGGCGGGATTGTCGGCGGAGACCTCGTTCAGCACCAGCAGGTCGAGCCGCTTCGCCTCCAGCTTGCGCTGGGCGTTGGCGAAGATGTCCTCGGTCTCGGCGGCGAAGCCGACCAGCAGCTGGCCCGGGCGCTTGCGCCGCCCCAGCTCGAGGAGGATGTCGGGGTTTTTCACCAGCTCCAGGACGATGCGCTCGCCGCTCTTCTTCAGCTTCTCGGGGTAGTATTTCAGGCTGCGGTAGTCGCTGACCGCGGCGGCCATGACGATCACGTCGGCCTGGGCGGCGACGGCGTTCATCGCCGCCCGCATCTCCTGGGCGCTCTCCACCTGGACCAGGTCGACGCCCTGGGGCAGGAACGAGGTCGGGCCGGTGACGAAGGTGACCGGGCCCAGGCCGCGCTCGCGGGCCTGGTCGGCCAGGTGGAAGCCGGTCAGGCCCGAGGAGCGGTTGGACAGGAAACGCACCGGATCGATGGACTCGAGGGTGGGGCCGGAGGCGATGAGGATGCGCTTAAACACGGGCCGCCCCCAGGCAGTGGGCGACGATCGCCTCGGCGTCGGGGAGGCGGCCGCGCCCCGTCTCCAGGTTGGCCAGCGGTCCCGCGGCCGCCTCGATGACCTCCACGCCGCGGCCGCGCAGCCGGGCCAGGTTGTCGGCGACGGCGGGGTTCTCCAGCATGTGGGTGTTCATGGCCGGGGCCACGACCACCCGCTTGTGGAAGGCGCAGAACACCGTCGACAGCAGGTCGTCGGCGATGCCGTTGGCCATCTTGCCGATGATGTCGGCCGATGCCGGCGCCACCAGCAGCAGGTCGCTCTCCTGCGCCAGGCGGATGTGCAGCAGCGGGTCCTGGCCGGGGGCGAACATCTCGCTGTAGACGCGCCCCGGCGCGAAGGTGGCGAAGGTGAGCGGCGCGATGAAGCGGGTGGCCGCCGCCGTCATCACCACCGCCGCCTCGTGCCCGTCCTTCTGGAAGCGGCGCAGGATGTCCACCGCCTTGTAGGCCGCGATCGAGCCGCTGATCCCGAGAACCAGTTTCATGTCGTCCTCCGCAGGAGCCGCTGCACCCGCTCGCCGCTGCGGCCGGCGCGCAGGCGGAAGGCGGTGACCAGGCAGCGCAGCTCGGCCAGCGCCGCCTCGAGCTCGTCGTTGACCACGATGTAGTCGTAGCCGCGCCAGGCGCGCAGCTCGCCGAGGGCGGCGGCGAGCCGCCGCCGCGCCTCGTCGTCCAGCCGCCGCTGGCGCCGGCGCAGCCGCTGCTTCAGGGCCGCCAGCGTGGGCGGGACGATGAAGACGGCCATGGCCTCGGGGAAGCGGCCGCGGATGGCGCGCGCGCCCTGCACGTCGACGTCGAGCAGCACGGTGCGGCTGCCTCGGGTGCGGTCGCGGATCTCCTTCCAGCTCGTGCCGTAGCGCTGGCCGTGCACCACCGCCCACTCGGCGAAGCGCCCGGCGCGGACCATGGCGGCGAAGCGCGCCGCGTCCACGAAATGGTATTCGCGGCCGTCCCGCTCGCCGGGTCGCGGCGGCCGCGTGGTGTGCGATACCGAGAACCCCAGCTCGGGGAATTCCCGGCGCAGGCGGGCGATCAGGGTCGATTTGCCGCAGCCGGACGGGCCGGAGACGATGATGATGTCGCGCACGGGTTTCGCCCTACTCGACGTTCTGCACCTGCTGGCGGATCTTCTCGATCTCGCGGCGGATCAGCAGGATCTGCTGGTGGATGTCCAGGCTGGGGGTCTTGGCGGCGATGGTGTGGGTCTCGCGCTGCATCTCCTGGGTGAGGAAGTCGGCCTCCTTGCCCTTGGCCGCCGGCAGGCGCGCCTGCAGCAGGCGCCGCAGGCGCAGGGCGTGCGCCTGCAGCCGGCTGACCTCCTCGGCGATGCAGGACTTGTCGGCGCAGATGGCCGCCTCCTGGGCGAGGCGCCGCTCGTCCACGGGCAGGTCCTTGAGGAAGCGGGCGAGGCGCTGGCGGCAGCGCTGGAAGGCGTCGCGCTCCACTTCCTTCGCGCGCGCGCGCAGCGCCCGCACCTGGCGGTCGATGCAGGCCAGGGAGGCCAGCAGGTCGCGGCGGATGGCCAGGCCCTCCCGGCGGCGGCTGCGCAGGAAGGCGGCGCAGACGGCCGTGACGGCACGGCGCAGCGCCGCCTCGCCGCCGGCGCCCAGGCGCTCGGTGTCGTGGTCGAGGCGCAGGAGGGCGGGAAGCTTGAGCAGCGCGTCCAGCGCCGGCGCCGCCCCGTACTTCCGCTGCAGCGGCTCCAGACGGCGCAGCAGCTCCTCGATCACGGGCACGTTCAGGCGGATGTCCCAGCGGCCGGCCCCCTCGGGGAACAGGTCCAGCGTCACCTCCACCTTGCCGCGCTGCAGCTTGTCCTTGAGCAGGTCGCGCAGGAAGCGCTCGCGGTCGGCCGTGAGGCCGCTGCCGCGGACGCTGGTCTCCAGGTAGCGGTTGTTGTAGGACTTGAAGGAGACGGCGAGCGAAAAATCCCTATAACTATAGCGTCCCTGGGCGAATCCGGTCATGCTCTGCATGACCTACATTATAATATTCATCTCCGGGAATTGCAAATTGTAGAGGGAGTAGTAGAGGCCGCGCTTCTTGAGCAGCTCGCGGTGGTCGCCGCTCTCCTTGATCTCGCCGTTCTCGATGACCAGGATGCGGTCGGCCTCGATGATGGTGCTCAGGCGGTGGGCGATGACGAAGGTGGTGCGGTCCTTCATCACCTCGGCCATGGCCTCCTGGATGAGCTTCTCCGACTCCGAGTCCAGCGAGGAGGTGGCCTCGTCGAAGATCAGGATCGGCGGCTGCTTGAGGACGGCGCGGGCGATGGAGATGCGCTGGCGCTGGCCGTTGGAAAGGAAGATGCCGCGCTCGCCGACGACGGTGTCGTAGCCCTGCGGCAGCTCGGCGATGAAGCCGTCGGCGCGGGCGACGGCGGCGGCGCGGCGCACGTCGTCCGGCGCGTAGCGCCGGCGGCCGTAGGCGATGTTGTTCAGGATGGTGTCGTTGAACAGGAACACGTCCTGGGTGACCAGGCCGATCTGCTCGCGCAGCGACTTCAGGGTGATGGCGCGGATGTCGCGGCCGTCCACCAGCACCTCGCCGCGCTCCGGCTCGTAGAAGCGCAGCAGGATGTTCATGATGGTCGTCTTGCCCGAGCCGCTGGCGCCGACCAGCGCCACCATCTCGCCGGCGCGGGCCTGGAAGGAGACGTTCTTCAGCACCGGCAGCTGCGGCTGGTAGGAGAAGTGGACGTTCTGGAACTCGACCTCGCCGCGCACCGCCTTGACGTCCACCGCCGCCGCCCGGTCGCGGATGGGGTTGGCGGCCTGGATGATCTGCTTCACCCGCTCCCAGCCGGCCTTGCCCTGCTGGTAGTCGTTGTGGGCCAGGCTGAGGCGCTTGATGGGGGCGTACATCAGGAACAGCGCCGCCAGGAAGGAGGTGAACTGGCCGGGCGAGAGGGTGCCTTGCGAGATGCGGTGCATGCCCACGGTGAACAGCCCGGCCGCCACCAGGCCGCCGATGACGTCCATCACCGGCGCGGCCAGCGAGTAGGCCAGGGCGATCTTGGCGTTGATGCGGAAGTGCTTCTGGTTCAGCTGGCGGAACTTGTGGATCTCGAACTCCTCCATGTTGTAGGCCTTGACGATCTTGTGGCCCATGGCCGACTCGCTCATGAAGTTGCCCAGGTCGCCGATGGTCTCCTGCGACTGCAGGCCGCGCTTCTTCACCTTGCGGCCGAAATAGACCAGCGGCACGGCGGCCACCGGGATCAGCACCAGCGACAGGGTGGCCATGCCCCAGTCCTGGTAGAAGATCACCGCCAGCAGGCAGACCAGGGTCAGCGACTCGCGGATGTACACCGACAGGGTCTCGGCCACGGCCAGCTTGATCTTCTCGATGTCGTTGGAGACGCGCGACACCAGGTCGCCGGTGCGCGCCTTGCTGAGGAAGTCCACCGACTGGTAGACCAGGCTGCGGTAGAGCTGGTCGCGGATGTTGCGCACCACCTTGAGCCCCAGCGTCTTCATCATGTACAGCGACAGGAAGGTGAAGACGGCCTGGCCGAGGAAGGTGGCGAACAGCAGCTGCGGCAGGACCAGCACCAGCTGCTTCTGCTCGATCCCCAGCAGGCGCATGATGGCGGTGCGCACGAACTGGCCGCGCCCCGCCACCTGGCCGCCGCCCTGGATGAAGAGCTCGTCGATGACCGGCTGGATGATCAGGGCCAGCACGGCGGTGAACACCGCCACCATCACCAGGAAGGACAGGGCCAGCAGGAAGCGGCTCAGGAAGGGCCGGAAATGGGAGTAGAGGGAGCGGTCCTCGGCCATGGGCCGGATCAGGCCTTGCCCCGGCCCTCGGGGGCGGGTTCGGACCGGCGATCCGCCGCGGGCGCGGCGGAGCGGGCGCGGCGGCCGAAGGCCAGGAAGAGCAGCGGCGAGAACACGTAGACGGAGGTGAGCAGCGGGATGGTGGTGTCGGGGAAGATGACCAGGCAGGCGATGACCAGCGCCAGCAGGAAGAGCATGCGCAGGCTGTTCTGGAGGGCGAACATCTTGACCGTGCGGTAGCGGATGTTGGAGATCATCAGCAGCGACACCAGCAGCACCCAGAGCGAGAAGAGCAGGGGAGCGACGCGTCCCGGCGGCAGCGGCACGCCGTCCAGCAGCAGCACCACCGAGCAGACGGCCAGGGCGGCGATGGGGATGGGCAGGCCGACGAAGATGTTGGCCGGGATGGCCTGGGCCTCCTTGAAGACGTTGAAGCGGGCCAGGCGGATCAGGCCGGCGCTGAGGAAGACGAAGGCCACGATGCTGCCGGCCTGGGGGTTGCCCAGCTGGAAGCCCCACTTGAAGACCAGCATGGAGGTGACCAGGCCGAAGGTGACGGCGTCGACCAGCGAGTCGAGCTGGACGCCGAAGCTGGACTCGGTCTTGGTCAGGCGGGCGATGGTGCCGTCGAAGCCGTCCATGACGACGCTGGCGGTGATGAAGTAGATGGCGACCTTGAAGTCCGGCCGGGCGGCGACGATGCGGATCAGCGCCTGGTAGCCCAGGAACAGGTTGAGCAGGGTGAACACCGACGGCAGGAACGAGATGCGCGTCAGCGACGACGTCTTGGCTTTCTTGATCTTCTTCTTTTTCATGTTCCTCGGCGGGGCCGATGCGACCGCGCCCTCCAGCGGGTTTTCCCCGCCCATGTCAGCCCGGCTGCCGGCGGAAGGCGTCGATGCGCTTCTGCATGGCGTCCTTCAGGCGGAGCTTTTCCTTCTTGAGGTTCTTCTCGGCGACGCGCTCCTCGTCGCTCTTCTGGCGCTTCAGCAGGGAGCGCTGCAGCTGCTCCTCAAGCTCCTGGTGCTTGACGAACAGCATCTTGAACTCGCTGTCGCGCTCAATTAAGATCTCTTTTATTCTTTGTTCCTGCATCCTTTCCCCCCTTGGCCTTGTTCTCCTTGTGGTTGCGGCAGTACTTCAGGTAGGCCTGGAGGTTGCGGTCCTTGCCGATGATCGACAGGGTGGTGATGATCGACTCGATGAAGCTCTCGTCCAGGACGTTGGTGACGATGTAGTCCAGACCCTTGGCGATGGCCAGGGACACGAAGTAGGAGGCGATCAGCTGGCGCTTGGGCAGCCCCTCGGCCAGCAGCGACACGTTGGCCACGGTCTTGACCTGGGGGAAATCCAGCTTGAACAGCTCCAGCGTGTCCAGGAAGACGCGGCCGCTGTTGAAGTCCTCCTCCAGCGGGCGGATCAGGGGGTCGAGCAGGATGTCCTGGCGCTTCATGCCGCGGTCGAGCAGGTAGTCGATGTATTTCTGGGCGATGAGCAGCGACTTCTCCGGGCTGTTGGAATGGTTGTTGCGCTTGTCCTTGATCAGGGCGATGAGCTTGGCGTTCTTGGCCATCACCGTGTCGATGAGGTAGTCGATCTTCTCCAGGTCGTACTCCACGGCGCCGACGATGATCGGGCCCTTGGCGATGAGCAGGGCCTGCTTCAGCGCCTCGGCGTTCTCGCTGACCACCACCAGCTTGGAGCCCAGCTTTTCCAGCATGGGGATGATCTCGCGCAGGAACGGCGTCTCGTTGTGCAGCAGGGAGAGGGCGTTGAGCTCGATGTATTCGGCGCCGGCCTCGATCTGCAGCTGCGCCTCCTTGCGGATGAACTCGAAGTCGCGCTTGTTCATCCGGTCCAGGACCTTCTTGTTGGCCGAGTTCAGCTTGTTGCCGACGATGGTTGTCATTCTGGTCCCCGTTCGCCTCCCTGGGGCGTTCTAGGCATTGAAAAAGTCCTTCAGCAGGGCGATGGTCGACAGGCCGCCGTCGCTGCGCCGCACCTCGACCCCCCGCCCGGCGGCCGCCGCGGGAACGGCGGCGGCGCCGCCGCAGACGATGACCAGCCGCAGCTCGGTCGCCTGGTCCAGCGCCCGCTTGCTCAGTTCTCCGGCGTCGGCGCACACCAGCGCCTCGGCCTCGCGCATCTCGCCGGCCAGGCCGGCGAGGGCCGCCCCGGGGTGGAAGCCCACCTCGAACTCCGGGATGGCGTTCAGTTGGTCGATGGCCTCGTTGGCCAGGGGAGCGGTGACCAGGATGCGGATCATGGCCGTTCGCCGGACGAATGGCTGGAACGGCGGTTATTTTCGCCCATGGCGGGCTTCAGGAAAAGAGAAACCGTGTTGGCCGCCAAACGCTTGCCTCCCGTTCCGTTTCCGGACGTCAGAATAGCAGATTTCGGCCTTTTTGTCAACCGCCTGGCGAAAAAATCCGTTCCCTTCGCCTTTCTTCCCGCACTACGCGCGGGAAGAGAGGCGAAGGACGGGTGTTATTTGTTCTCGGTGGCGAATTTCCCCATGAACTCGACCAGGGCCTTGACCCCGGCCAGGTCCATGGCGTTGTAGATCGAGGCCCGGCAGCCGCCGACGCTGCGATGGCCCTTCAGCCCGATGAAGCCGGCCTTCTTGGCCTCGTTGACGAACTTCTCCTCCAGCTCCTCCGACGGCAGGCGGAAGGTGACGTTCATCTTTGAGCGGTCCTTGGCCTCGGCGGTGCCGCGATAGTAGCCGTTGCTGCCGTCGATGGCGTCATAGATGGCCTTGGCCTTCTGCTCGTTGACCTTCTCGACCGCCGCCAGGCCGCCCTGCGCCTCGATCCAGTCCATGACCAGCTTGATGATGTAGATGGCGAAGCAGGGCGGGGTGTTGTAGAGCGACTTCTCCTTGGCGTGGGTCTTGTAGCTGAGCATGGTGGTCAGGCCGTCGGCGCAGCTTTCCACCAGGTCGTTGCGCATGATGACCAGGGTGACGCCCGCCGGGCCGATGTTCTTCTGGGCGCCGGCGTAGATCATGCCGATGTTCTTGAAGTCGATGCGGCGGCTGAAGATGTCCGAGGACATGTCGATGACCAGGGGCACGCTGCCGGTGTCGGGGAACTTCGTCCACTGGACGCCGCCGATGGTCTCGTTGGAGGTGACGTGGACGTAGCGGGCGTCCGCGGAGAAATGGAACTGGCCGGGGATATAGTTGAAGCCCTTGTCCTCGGCGCTGGCGGCGACGTTCACCGTGCCGAACAGCTTGGCCTCCTTGATCGCCTTCTTGGCCCATTCGCCGGTGTGCACGTAGTCGGCCTTGCCGCCCTTGAGCAGGTTCATGGGCACCATGCCGAACTGCAGGCTGGCGCCGCCCTGCAGGAACATCACCGTGTAGTTCTCGGGCACGCCGAGCAGCGAGCGGATCTTGGCCTCGGCGGCGTTGATGATCGCCTCGAAGTCCTTGCTGCGGTGGCTGATCTCCAGGATCGACAGGCCGATGCCGTTCAGGTCCAGGAGCTCGGCCTGGGCCTTCTTCATCACTTCCTGGGGCAGGATGGCGGGACCGGCGTAGAAATTATACTTTTTGGCCATGGTGGAAGAACCTCCTCTTCGTGTGTTGGACTCCATGGATTCTACCGCGCGCGGGGGAAAATTGCAATACAAGCCCGCCGCTCCCCGGCCCGCGCCGGCGCCGGGCCGCCCTTGATTTTATCCCGGCGCTTGCCTACAATGGGGATCCGTCCGCAGCGGCGGGCGGCAATCTGTCCCTCGAGGAGGTTAGCATGACGTCTCCCGCCCAGGAACAGCGCGACCTGATCGCCCAGTGGGCCTTCGATACCCGCCCCATTCTCGGCCGCTTCCACCTCTGGCTCGACGACGTCGAGGTGTCCTGGACGCGCGGCGATCCGGCCAAGGAGTTCACCAGCGACATCTCCTTCATGGACGGCTCGATGGAGCGCCTCTTCGCCGTCACCGGCGCCGTGACCGCCCTGGGCACCCGCCTCTTCGGCCGCTACGGCGCCGGCAAGGGGCTCGACAAGGCCGGGCTCAACCAGGCCAAGAAGGAGGCCGACGCCATCTCGGCCTACGCCATGAGCGAGAGCCTGTGGTACCTGTCGCGCCAGCTGCCCGAGAACCACGCCATCATGGTCTGCGTGGGCGAGGGCCTGATGCCCAAGGCCGGCGAGACGCCGGAGATGGGCTCCAATCCCCAGCTGGGCTTCGGCCGCGTCTACGCCCGGCCGGCGGTGGCCCGCTGGCTCGACCGCCGCGTGGTGCGCCTGCTCAACGAGGAGGGCTACGGCTGGGGCGAATTCTACCGCGACATCAAGGCCGCGGGCATCACCGTCTGGGGGGCCGCCATCGACACCCTGGAGAACACCTCGCGCTTCTCCAAGGGCGCCGCCACCGGGCCGATGACCGTGCTGCACCTCTTCGACCAGCCGCTGGCCATCACCCGCCCCTACGAGGGCTACATGGGCAACCTGTTCCTGCCCCGGGCGGTGGCCGAGCGCGCCGCCGAGGAATCGATCCTCATCACCTTCCGCACGCCGCGCCACCAGGTGCTGCAGGCCATCCGCCTGGCCTACCCCAACATCCCGCCCGAGCGCATCCATGTCTGGACCCTGGGCGGCAAGAGCCGCGAGGGGCGCATCGGCGGCCTGTGGAAGGAGTGGACCGACCTGGGCGTCAGCATCGTGGACGACGATTTCAAGCTTCCCTCGGGGATGAGCGCCTTCGGCGAGTCGGGGACCTACGCCCCGACCTACCACATCGGGCCCTATGAGCAGGACGGCGAGCGCCACCTGTTCCTCTGCGACGGCTATGCCGCCTCGGCCGAGGCCATCCAGGCCGCCAGCCTGGCGCCGATGCTGGGGCTGACCGCCTACATCTGCCCCTTCACCTCGACCTTCGAGGTCGCCTACGACCGCGAGCGCCTGGTGATGGGGCTCGATGCCGAAGCCGGCGACTTTGCGGAGCGGCTGGGCGATATCCTGGGGCGGAGCGCCGACGCGGGCACGGCCGCCCGCT
>DAHVOV010000211.1 GCA_027318645.1 Candidatus Aminicenantota bacterium | reverse complement strand
GTCAGCCGTATGCCGTGGGCCGTATGCCGAGACCTTTTCCTCTAGCTTCTAAGCACTTCCACGAGCTTGTCCTCCGCCGCCTGCAGCAGCGGCGAAGCGGGGTACAACTCCCGGAACTGGCGCAGGCGGTAATGGGCGGCCTCCAGCATGTTGTTCTCCGCCAGCAGGACGACCAGCTGGAAGAACGCCCGCTGGCGGGTCCCGTCGGGCGCCGAAGGCTCGGCGACGAGCGCCTCCAGCAGCCGCGCCGCCGGCTCGTGCTCGCCCTTGCGATAGAAGACGCCGGCCAGGCGGTACTGCAGGTCGGACTCGAGCCCCGGCCCGTAGGCGGCGCGATACTCGATATAGGTCTCCATGGCCTTTTCGGGGTTGGCGCCGACCTGCAGGGCGATGGCGCGCTGGAACAGCTCCCGTCCCTCGGGCTTGCGCGTGGTCGCGTACTCGCGGGCCAGGCCGGTCAGCGCCGCCTCGTTGTCGGGATTGAGGCGCAGCGCCGCCTGCAGGGAGTCGACGCTGTCGCGCCGGCCGAACTCGCTGCCCATGGCCGCCAGCCCCTGCTCGGTGTATTTTTCCTCGGCGGCCTTGGCGTGCAGCCGCAGCAGGACGGCCAAGGCGAAACCGGCGGCCATGCTGCCGACATGGGTCCAGTAGTTGATGTTCGACGTGCCTCCCGAGAGGCGGTCGATGCCGCTGTGCAGGTCGCTGACGAAGAACAGCCCCAGGACGGGCAGCGAGCTGACCCTCAGCTTGGCGCTGAGCAGCCCGGCCAGAGGCACCGGGATGACCAGCTTCTTGAAGTAGCAGCGGACCATGAAGACGCCCATGATCCCCGCCACGGCGCCCGAGGCGCCCAGGCTGTAGAGGGGAAGGCCGAAGAACAGCCTCCAGATGACGATGCTGACCGTGAGGCCGATCAGGCCGGTGGCGAGGTAGAGGAGCAGGAAGCGCCTGGCGCCGAGGCGCTCCTCGACGGCCGGGGCGAAGGCCCATAAGAAGGCCATGTTCCCCCAGAGGTGGCCGGCGTCGGCGTGCAGGAACAGGCTGGCGAGGGGGCTGAGCAGGGAGATGCCGCGGATGGGCTCGGGCGGCAGGAAGACGAGGGCGTTCTCCAGCGTCGCCAGGTCGGCCGGCAGCAGGAGGCGCGTGGCATAGAACGCCGCCGCGTTGGCCAGGATCAGGCCCAGGGTGGCCCAGGGGACGAAGGACTTGCGGCCCCCCTCGGCGCGGGTGATGGGGATGAAGGTGACGTGCTCGCGTAGCACGTCGATCAGCCGCTCGCCGGTCTGGATCGACTTGAACCAGACGAAGGAGAAGAAAAGGGCCGGGATAAGCAGCCACACCAGGAAGGCGAGGCCGACCATTGCCCTGCGGAAGAAGTAGAGCGACAGTACCAGCAGCCCGACCTTCAGGAAGTACAGCTTCTCGCTGCGGTCGAAGGGCTGGCGGCGGTAGGGCCTCGGCTCCAGGACCAAGCATCTCCTCCTTCGCGCGCGCCGGCCTCCCCGGCGGGGCGCGAGACGGTATTGTATCCGCTTGGCCAGCAGCAGGCAAATCTTAGGAGAGGTGAAAGTGTCAGTGACAGTGACAGCAAGAAATAAGATCAGGCCATGGTTAAAAAAATTGATTTCAGGATCACAGCAATGGCCTTGCTGACACTGACACTGTCACCGTCACTCGATTTATTTACATTCATTCAGGTGCTGTGCTAGAGTGCCCTTCATGGAACGCCAAGCCAAGAAACTGCTGTGGAAGCCGGGGACGATGCTGTATCCCGTGCCGGCCGTGCTGGTCAGCTGCGGCAGGATGGGGGAGACGCAGAACCTCGTCACCGTCGCCT
>DAHVOV010000209.1 GCA_027318645.1 Candidatus Aminicenantota bacterium | reverse complement strand
CACCGCCTCGGCCAGCGCGGCCAGCCGCGGCCACATCATGTAGGAAGCGTGGCCGGGGGCGGCGACGTACTCCGCCCACAGGTTGGCCTGGCCGCCGAGGATGTGGGCCGCCTCTTCCGGCTTGAGCTGGGGAGGGGTCGGCTCGAACGCATAGACTTTCGCCAGCGGCACGAAGCCGCCGATCGCCGGCGGCTCGAAGCGCGGGTCGCCCTGGTAATAATCCATGTAGTTGGACGTCGTCGGCGCCATGACCACGTCGTGCCCCTGGCGCGCCGCCTCGATGCCGCCGTCCATGCCGCGCCACGACATCACGGTCGCCTCGGGCGCCAGGCCGCCCTCGAGGATCTCGTCCCAGCCGATCAGGCGCTTGCCGCGGGAGTTCAGCCGCCCCTCGATGCGGCGGACGAACCAGCTCTGCAGCTCCATCTCGTCCTTCAGCCCCTCGGAGCGCATGCGCGCCTGGCACTTGGGGCAGGCCTTCCAGCGCGACTTGGGGCACTCGTCGCCGCCGACGTGCACCCACGGTCCGGGGAACAGCTCCGCCACTTCGTCGAGCGCGCCCTCCAGGAAGGCGAACGTCCCCTCGTTCCCGGCGCAGTAGACGTCCTCGAGCACGCCCCACTGGGGCATGCGGGCGAACGGTCCGCCGGTGCAGGAGAGCTCGGGGTGAGCGGTCAGCGCCGCGGTGGCATGGCCCGGCATCTCGATCTCGGGCACCACGGTGATGAAGCGCTCGGCGGCGTAGGCGACGATCTCGCGCATGTCCTCCTGGGTGTAATACCCGCCCGTCGGTGTTCCCCCTTTCTCGGCCAGCTCGGGGAATTTCCGGACCTCGATGCGCCAGGCCTGGTCGTCGGTCAGGTGCCAGTGAAAGCGGTTGAGCTTGAACAGCGCCATCTCGTCCAGGCACTTCTTGATGAACTCCTTGGGGAAGAAATGGCGGCAGCAGTCGAGCATGAAGCCGCGCCAGGCGTAACGGGGCCGGTCGACGATCTCCAGGCAGGGAAGCGACGGGGACGTTCCCGCGGGAGTCGTCATGAGCAGCTGGCGCAGGGTCTGCACGCCGTAGAAGAGCCCGGCCGGCCGGGCGCTGCTCAGCCGGATGAGCCCGCTCCCGGTGACTTTCAGGGCATACCCCTCGTCGCCGAACCGCTCAAACTCCCCCGGTTCGATGGAGAACCAGACAAATCCAACCGGGTCGGCGACGGCCGGAGGTTCTTCGTACAGGATGTGCGAGCCCACCAAGCCCTTTGAATCGAGATGATCCATGAAGGCATTGAGGATGGCCTTGGCGGAAAGGAGGGATGCCCCATCCTTTCCCCCCTGGCAGAGCGATCCCAACGTCCGGGGCAGGGTCATCCGGCCCCCCGTGAACGCGATGCCCTCCGGCTGCGGGATGATCGCCGCCAGGGGTTGCGGCGGCGGCTCGAGCCGCGGCCGGCAGGCGACAAGCGATGACAGAACGATGGCCAGGGCGATGACGCGCTTCATTCCATCCTCCC
Source organism: Candidatus Aminicenantota bacterium (assembly GCA_027318645.1). Taxonomy (GTDB): domain Bacteria; phylum Acidobacteriota; class Aminicenantia; order UBA2199; family UBA2199; genus UBA2199. The sequence continues at coordinate 262 of DAHVOV010000209.1, read as the reverse complement.
TGCGAGCGAGCGGCTTCATTCCACCGGCAGTGCGTCTTCCAGCGCCGCCAGCGCCAGGAACGTCCAGGCGCCGTGCGGCAGCCACTGCTCGGACCAGCGCCAGTTGTGGCTCGGGTTCCTGTCCCAGGGCTCCGGCAGGAAGGCGATGTCGTTCTCGTCGTCCATCCCGGAGGTGACGCCGTTGCAGATGCCGCACCTCACGCACACATCCGGATCAATCGCGTGCGTCTTGCGCCGTTCCCCGCTGATGACGTTGGCAGAT
>DAHVOV010000195.1 GCA_027318645.1 Candidatus Aminicenantota bacterium | reverse complement strand
GGCGGGAAACCCTCCAGCGCCGGCCGGCAGTGCATGCCATCGCCCATCTGGACCCGCAGCCCTGAATCGAGAAGCCCGCCGGCCAGGAGTTCCAGCACCAGGACATCCATGGCCGGCTCCGGTCCCGGGTGGTGGCGGAGGATCCGGCCACGGAGCACGAGGGGTGCTTGCCGGGCCACGGTCAGGAAAGGCCCTTTCCAAACACAGGAACAGGCGTTCCCATTCGAAGGGGCCAGGAAGGAAGCCGCCACGGCCAGAAGGCAGGGAATGGCCGCCTTGTTCATGTCAGGGCCGTCCCTGGCCTTCCATGTATACATAAGGCTGCGCCTCCAGGTCCGCGGCGATGCAGGCGATCAGGGCGCTGGGAGATGACAGCGCTCTCTGCAGCGCCTCATGGTATCGTTTTCCCAGGATAGGCCAGAGCCCCTTCTCATGGCAGGCGCGGGCGGCCTCGTATCCCGCCCGCAGCCGGTGCGCCGCAAATAGGTGGAGAAATGGCGCGATCGCCGTGCCTGGGTACTTCTCCAGCCACTGGCCGGCGAAGTTCGCCTCTTCCAGCGGTCCTTCGCTCATGCCCTCCCACTCGAGCTGCAGGGGGATGGCGGCGGAGAAGCGCTCCGCCTCCTGGCGGGCTTGCTTCCCCAGGAGCGCGATCTGTTGCGCGAGCAGTTTTCCTCTCCTGGCCGCCAGCGCCTCGAACTGCCCCGCAGGGCCGGAATCCAGTACGGCGCGGCATTCCGGGGGAACGGCGGCGAGGTAGGCCTGGACACAGGAGCGCCCCCGCTCCGGATACCGCCCGGGATCGAGGTCCGCCAAAGGACGGACGCCGAAAAGGACCACTTCGCAGAGGGACGGTACGTCAGCGGCTTTCGTCGGCTCGCCGCCCGCCGGCGAAAAAAGGAGGATGCCGGGAATCAGGAGACAGGTCATCTTTGCAGCGCGCATGCCACCCCCGCTGAACCAACACATATGACGGATGATACAATCATTTTCCCGTCGGCGCAAAGCCAAGGATGGCGTTTCCGGCGACGGAGCGACAAAACGCCATATTTCCGCAAGCGCCGATCCGCTCGACTTCCGGCTTATCCCCAGGCATGGATTGATGTTTCGCCCCTGATTCCTTACAATCGCTTTGGAGCCACGATCATGAAAAATAGAAAGCACAGCGCATCGCTGACCTTCCTGCTGGCCGTCGCGATCCTCTTTCCCGCTTCCGCAGCGGGCCAGATGGCCGAAACGGCGAAAAAGGGGACGCGGACGATCTACCTGGTCCGCCACGGCCAGTACGACCACGCCGACAAGCGCGACGAGTTCACCGGCAGGGAGCTGGTGCCGCTCGGCATCGCCCAGGCCAGGCTGCTCGCCGCCAGGCTGAGGGCGATGCCGGTCCGGTTCTCCTCGCTGACCAGCAGCACGATGACCCGCGCCCGCCAGACCGCCCAGGTCATCGGCCGCGAGTTCACCGGCCTGGAGCTGAAGCAGGATCCCCAGATCTCAGAGTGCACGCCCCCGACCTGGAGGAAGGACGTCATGGCCGAGGAGACCGCGGACGCGATGGCGGCCTGCGTGAAGAACATCGAGGCCTTCTTCCAGGAGCGCTTCGTCCCTTCGCCTGACACGGTCGACCGGCACGACATCGTCGTCTGCCACGGCAACGTCATCCGCTACCTGGTGACCAAGGCGCTGCGGGCGGACACGATGTCGTGGCTGCAGATGAGTATCTCCAACTGCAGCCTGACCATCATCCGCATCCTTCCGGACGGGACGATGCGGCTCGACGCCTTCGGCGACTACGGCCACATCCCCGAGAACATGCGCACCTTCACCGGCGGGGACGATCCGCAGAAAGAGCTCATTAATCAAAACGAAGCTCCTCGACCTTGAGACGTCAGACGCTGGACGTTAGACGTCAGCAAGGCATTTAAACGAGCACGAGACGCTGGACGTCAGACGCCAGACATCAGCAAGGCGCCGGATAAATCCTGAAGGCGCTCAGCCGAAATGCTTCACCTGCGGCCAGACCTGCTCCAGGCCGACCTTCGGCTTGCGGCAGATCCAGATGGCCACGTTGCCTTCGTAGGGCATCGCGTATTTGTTGCGATGGACGGCGAACAGCGTCACTTCTGCGAAGGTCTTTCGATGGTCATCCGGGTCCCCGCCGATGACGATCATCACCCGGCCTGTTCGCCCGCGCAGCCCCCACAGCCAGTAGTTGTTGTGGCCCGAGACCGCCGGGGGCAGGCCCAGCTTCCTGCCGTAATAGTCCACCGCGCCGGCCTCGCCGTAATTTTCGGTGTACACGGCCGCCTGCGCCTGCTCCTCGGGGGAGAGCGATCGATAGGCCTTCGCCACCACGTCCACCATCTCCCGCCAGCCGAAGCGGTCGGCATAGACCTGGTGCAGCTCCGTCGTGTGGCCGCGCTCCATCTGCGGCGGCGCCATGCCGATCGTGCGCGTGTAGCGGATCTGGCTCTCCACCGGCAGCAGCGGCACCCACATCGGCAGCAGCGCCATGCCGCCGATCACCAGCAGCGCGGCATACGCGCCCCGGGCGATGCGGCCCAAGCGGCCTTTCGCTGCCAGCTCGACCAGGACCGCGCCCGCGGCCAGCAGCAGGGGAAAGATCGGGGAAAGGTAATAGGGCTTGCCGCGCTGCGCCACGAACAGGACGAAGAGCAGGATGAACGCCAAGCCGAGGCTGCGGTATTTCTTCAATTGCGGATGGAACAGCATGGCCGCCAGCCCGGCCAGCCAGAGCGGCAGGGTCAGGGGGTGCTGCAGCAGCACCTGGGCCTTGAGGAACTCCAGGGGCGACATGGGCAGGTTCTTCCACTGCTGGGCGTTGCGCATGAACTCCAGGGTCGCCCAGTCGTGGCGGACCAGCCAGAACAGGTTGGGCAGGAGGAACCACAGGGCGATGGCGCCGCCGATCCAGGGCCATATGCCGGCCAGCAGGCGCCGCTCGCGGGTGAGCAGCAGGCCGGCGACGAGCGCGGCCCCGAAGAACAGCATGCTGTGCTTGTTCAGCAGGCCCAGCCCGGCCAGGATGCCAAAGGGCACCCACAGCTGCCGGCGGCCGGTGCGGATCATGCGCAGCAGCACCCAGGCGCAGCCCATCCAGAAGAGGGGCTCGAGGGCGTTCATGGAGTAGAAGCTGCCGACGGCCAGGAAGACCGGCGACATGCCGCAGGCCAGCGCGGCCAGGAACTCGGCGAAGCGCGAGCCGCCCATCTCCCGGGCCAGCCGGCCGCCGAGCCAGGCCAGGACCGCCACCGCCAGCGCCGACGCCAGCCGCATGACCGTCAGCGAATCGCCGAAGGCCATGCGCAGCAGCCGCAGCACGAAGATCGACAGCGGCGGGTGGTCGACGTAGCCCCAGGCGGGATGGTCGGCGCAGGCGATGTAATAGAACTCGTCGCGGAACATGCCGAAGCCCCCCGACAGGACGGCGGGGAGCTGCACGGCCATGACCCCCAGGGCGACCCAGAAGCCGGGCGACAAAGTGCCCAGGAACGAGAAGAGTTTTTTCTTCATGCGCATATCATAACTGAATCGAGATGTCACATGCCATTCTATTTCTGAATCTTGGCGTACGGCATACGGCGCACGGCGTACGGCAAGGCAATTTCCTGCTTACACGAAAGCGCTTGGCGGACGGCGGACGGCAGACGGCGTACGGCAAGGCAATTGCAGGGATGCTTGGCAAATTGGGGCCGAAACTTTAAAAATTGACTTTCCCATCAGGCAGATGAATGATCAAAACATTTCAAAAAGCCTAATGGCGAACGATCTTTCCCGCTTCCCAAAAAAGCAAGGTCCCGCCCCCGAAACTTCGCAAGAGAAGCGGGGGACCGGCGGCGCCGGCCAGCGCGGCGCCGCCAATCTCCCAGGAGGACAGCCAGAGGGAACCAGAGTGGCGCGAGAGAAGATGAGACGGTACATTGAACCGCTGGCGCACTTGGACAGCATATAGCCACATGGTTCAGCAGACCCCTGCCTGGTTGCAGCAACTCGACGATGTGCCCGCGATCGGGAAACCGGCGGGCGAAAAAGGGATGAAAAATCAGAGACGCCACCGCTCCGGATCATATTGCCCCGAACCTGACGATGCCCCATGCTACCTGGCCACGGTGACGACCACGTTCCCCTTCTTGTGCCCCAGGTCGACGTAGCGGTGGGCCTCGACGATCTGCTCGAGGGTGTAGGTCCTGTCGATGACCGACCGCACCTTTCCCGCCTCGATGAGCGATTTGAGGAAAACAAGGTCCTCGGTCCGGATCGCGGACGAACCGCGCGCGTCGTGGGCCGAGAGGAAGATCCCCCCTTTTTTTAACGCCCGGCGGCAACGCCGGCGCGATGTCCTGGCCACGGCGTCGAAAACGAAATCATACCTCAGGTCTCCGGCGGCGAAATCGGTCGCGGCGTAGTCAATCACCCTGTCGGCGCCCAGGGATCTCACCAGTTCCAGGTTGGCGGCGCTGCAGACCCCGGTGACTTCGGCCCCGAAATGCTTGGCCAGCTGCACCGCGAAGGTGCCCAGGGAGCCCGAGGCCCCGTAGATGAGGACACGCTGCCCGGGGCAGATGCGCCCGTTCCTCATGAAGCGCAGGGCGGTCAAGGCCCCGCCGGTGGCGGCGGCGGCCTCCGCGAAGGACATGTTGGCCGGCATCAGCGCCACCAGCCCTTCTTCCGCCCGGGCGCCGTTTTCGGGCAGGCATATGTACTCAGCGTGGGCACCGAACCCGAAGCCGGCGAAGGCAAAGACCCGATCGCCCTTGCTGAAACGGGTCACGTTCCGGCCGAATGCCTCGACTTCACCGGCCAGCTCCATGCCCAGCACCGCCCTTTTCGGTTTTCTGACACCCAGGTACAGCCGCGCCGGCAGCCATTGCCAGAACGGCACGGCGAAGCCGCGCATCCTGACATCCCCCCTGGCCACCGTCGTGGCAAACACTTTCACCAGGATCTCCTCGTCCCTGGGAACGGGCTTCGGCACTTCCCTGAGCTGCAGGACCTCAGGCGGCCCGTATCGTGCGCACACGCTGGCTTTCATTCGCACCCCCTCCTTGCTGCTGATGAGCGGGCAGAGAAAATCGCGCGATCATCGTTGGGCATCATTCTTGTCGGCATGCCCGCCCAGGGCAGCCAGGGCTTTTTCATATTCCCGGGAGAACCTCTTGTTTTCCTCGCTGCCGGCGTACAGCCTGACGCAATTCCGGTATAGATCGAGGGCCTTTTCGTCGTTCACGCCGGCCAGGGCTTCCGCGAAATGGAAGCTCAGCCGGAAATCCTCCGGGAAGTCCTTCACGCCCTCGGCGTATATTTTCAACGCCTCCGGCTTCAGAAGATGCTTTTTGTCGAGCTCGCTGGCGAGATAGTAATAGTCCGCGGCGCTGATTTGATATTCGTCGTCCTTCTTCAGCTCGGACAACCGGGCCAGGCCGCTTTCGATCCCCGCCTGCCCGATGGCAAGCCCGACCGCCTTGGCGATCGACTTTTTCGGCGCCCGGACCTCCTTCCCGGCCAGGATGTCGATGATGTCCTCGGTGATGCCGTAGCACCACTTGACCCCCACGTCGGTCCGGAAATAATCGTTTTCCAGGATGAGGATGTCGACCCGGTCCTCGACGATCCTCGTCGAGTAGGCCTTGTAGCCGTCGGTCGAGCCGCCGTGGCTGATCAGGGTCTTTTTAACGCCGTTCATGTCGACGGTGTCGATCCACCAGCCGTAGCCGTAATATTGCCAATCCTTGACATGGGGGGTGAACATTTTTTCGTACAACGCCCTTGACGTCAGCGTCTGGGCGTCGAAGCATTCGTGGTTGAACTTGGCCATGTCCCCCACCGTGGACAGGATCCCGCCGCTGCCCTTGCAGTGGTCCATGGAAAGATAGGAGGGGAGCTTGTACCCATCCAGGAGATAATATTCGTAGCCGTAGGCCCGCTTCGGGTCGAGATCGAGGTTGTTGTTCAGCGAGGTGTCGTTCATCTTGAGGGGAATGAATATCTTTTCCTTCAGCAGCTCCTTGAAGCTCTTTTTGGCGACCTTTTCGCAGGCGATCGCCAGAAGATTGTAGGCGATGCCGCTGTATTGAAACCCGCTGCCGGGTTCGAACTTCAACGCCGTTTCCCTGACCAGCTCCAGGTACTGATCGGAATCATAGATCCAGCGGACGCGCTTTTTTGCCAGGTCGGGGATCGCCCCGTGATCCGGGATCCCCGAGGTATGGGTCAGCATCTGATGGATGGTAACCCGGTTTTTACCCGGCCCTTCGTAGCCGGGGATATAGGCGTTGATGGTGGCGTTCAGGTCGATCGATCCCTCGTTCGCCAGGATCAATACCATCAACGCGGTATACGCCTTGCTGACCGACCCGATCAGGAACTTTGAATCCAGCGTGTTCCGTACGCCCCATTCGCGGTTGGCCAGGCCGAATGCCCGTTCATAGATGACATCCTCGTTCTTCTTGACCAGGATCGTGCCGTTGAATTGGCCGTTCCGCTGGAGGGCGCTCATCAAGCGGTCGATTTTTTTCCCGGCATGCTCCGGGAAAAGCGTCGAGCCCGAGACAAGAACGAGTCCGGCGGCCAGGATGAACAGCTTTTTTCGCTTCATGGATCCTCCTCTGATCATAACGGAAAGCTGACGGGGCGACAAACGGCGTTCCTCATCGGGATATCGCGATCGAACCGCTTCTTTTCTCGTAGAGGCGCGCCCCGACGAACCCGGCCGCCAACAGTTCCGCCAAGCCCCACGCCGTTCCGATCATGACCAGCCGGATCGGCATGAATCCGTACGCCGCCTTCGCGGCATTGCTCAAGAAGTATGCCAAGAACCAGGCAATGAAGGAAGCGATCGCCGCCGTCTTGTTTCCGGCCCCGAAATGGGCCCTCAGGACCGCATACAGCCATGCGAGAACGATCCCCATGGCCAGCGAAAACACGCCGAAGAACGCCATGGCCGGACCGCCCAACGGCGGCAACCCGCGATCGGCAAGGACTTGATCCATCTCGTTCCCCACGACGGGGACCATGGCCGCCGCGCTGGCGATGATGATCATTCCGGCGATCAGCCCGCTCAGCAGGACACTTTTGCCATTGACCGGCATCTGCTCCTCCCGAGTATTCCGCCCGATCGGCATCGCGCGGCATGAAGCGCCGGACGTTCTTTCCCTCCGCCTCGGTCTCCCGGCAAACGCGCTCCCCAGCATGGCGAACCTCGGCCGCAGGAAGCCGAAACAGGCCATGGCGACGATCCGGGACCGGAAAGGCATGCTGCCGCCGCGTCAAGAACGCGGTCCCTTCATGAGCCTGATCCCGTAAGGGACCATGGCCGCCGCCATCAGCAGGGATGCGCCCAGGTTCACGATCTCCACGCCGTCAGGGGTCCCCACGAACAGCACGCCGATCAAGAACATGACCGCCTGCCAGCGCGGGAGCGCACTGGTCCTGATCAATGCCAGTGCCTGGATCGCGAAGCCGATGGGCAGCAGGACGATGCCCCAGAGGATGACCAGCCACCCCTGCCTGGAAAACATCGCCAGCAGGCCGGGAAGCATCTGCGAAAATTGCGGCTCGGGAAGGCGGTCGAGGGCGCTCATCGTCAGGCACAACGCGCCTTTGTCCGCCGCCAGGATCACCGCCCCGACGATGGCCAGTGCCCCGCCGACGGTTCCCGCCCATGCCGCTGATTTTCCCAGGAGCGTCATGAAGTGCAGGGCGCTGGCGATCAGGAGCACCGTGCACAGCGTGACCAGCAAATGGCCGAACTGCAGCAGCTCGTTCTGATGGGCCCGCTGGATAAGCTCTTCCGGACCGAGAAAGTGCGGCTGGAACAGCCCGGGGTGAACGGCAAAGGCGAACACGAATATCAGCGGAAACAGCACGAAAGCCAGGCCGGTGGCCTTGCGTTTTCCCTCGGCAAGGGCCAGGTTCTTGTTCATCGGTTCACCCCCTGGTCGCCACGCGGAAGCTGCAGCGCGAGCCGCCGCGCAGGACCGACTCCTCGATATCGATGGAGACCGGCCTGCCGAGCACGGTCGAGAAGGCGAGCTGGTTCCAGCCGAGGGAGCACAGGCAGAACTGGGCCGGGGTCAGGCCGATCTTCACCAGCGGGCAGGCGCACGGGCCGAGCTTGCCGATCGTACGCAGGACGCCGGTCTTTTCGTCGAGTTCGGCGCTTTCGAGCCAGGCGGCCTTGATCCTGGCCAGGAAGCCCGGGAGGTCGCCGCGGTACTTTTCAAAGAACGGGACGTACGGCTGGGCGCATTCGCGGCCCAGGCCCAGCAGGATCTCGCGGCGGGTGCCCTCATCGAGCTGCTTGTCCATGACCGACAGCAGCTTCACGAAACGCACGCGGGCGCCCTCCAGCTGCTGCTTCAGCAGTTCGGCATCGGCGGGCGCGGCCGCCGCCGCCGCGACCGTGTCCTCGGCCCGGGCCGCCAGCGGGGCCAGCAGGCCCATCACCCCGCAGCCGCAGATGCCCGCGCCGCACTTCTTGAGAAATTCATTTCGCTTCATGCCACTCTCCTTGTTTTATTGTCATCCATGTTCCCCTTCAACGCCGGGCGCATCAGCGCGCGGCCTTGACCTCCCGCAGAGCCGCCCCGGGCTCGGCCAGGTAGCGCGCCTGGTTCTGCTTGTTGAATTCCAGGAGGTCAGGCCACTTTTTCCAGTACTCCTTGTCGCAGGCGGCCAGATTCTTGCATTGGACGCACGCCTCCATGCCGTTGGCCATGGCGCATTTCCGGATGGCGCACTCGGCCATTCCGACCTTCATGGGCTTGTCCCCCGGCTTGCAGGTGTGGCAGAAGACCTTTTCCGGGTCATAATCGATGCCGAACTTCTCTTTCCAGCCCCATTTGTCATACAGGGATTGTTTCATCTTCGCATCGTTTTCCAGGGTGGCCTTGTAGAGCTCGCACGCCTGCGTGCAGGGAAACCCGCAATAGGACAGCTTGCTGAAATCAATGGGTTTCTGCTTCCGCTCCTGTTTTTCTTCAGGGCCTTCCATCGCCGGCAGGCCCCGGCTGCAGGCCAGCAGGGCGCAGCAGTCGCCGCCGAACTGCGCGCACTGCTTCAAAAAACCTCGCCGACTTTGCTGTTTTTCCATCATGGCCTCCTTGATTCCCGGTCAATCGCCGGTCCCGGCAGGGGGCTCAGTCGCCTCCCAGCCGGCGAACAGGCGGCGCAGCCCTTGCAGCAGGGCGTCGCCGGGGACATGCCCGGCGTTCTCGACCACGATGAACCGGCAGGACAGCCCCGCCGGGGCGATCGAGTCGCACGCCTCCTTCAGCTCCCCGTTCTGGCTCAATATCGTGGGATAATCGTTCTCGCCCATCACCAGGCACAGCTTCCGCTCGCCTCCCTTGAAGTCGCGGAGCAGCTGGTCGCGCCGGGCTAGAAAATCGGGCACGCGCAGCGTGGCGCTGGCGGCGACGTAGTAATCGGCCAGTTCCGGGTTGCGGAACAGCGCATGGACCACCGTGAAGCCCATGTTGGACGTGCCGTACAGCACCCGGAACTTTTCGGTGCGATAATTCCTGTCGATGTACGGGACCAGCTCCTGGCGGATGAAATCCAGGAAGCGGTCGGCCCTGCCCCCGGCCCTGCTGCCGTCACTGTAGGCGAACTCCTCCTGGAAGCTGTCCTTGGCGCGATCGGTGTTGGGGATGCCCACGACGATGAACTCGGGGATCTCGCCCATCTGGGCGGCATGGCGCAGGCCGCCGATCTGGCCCGAGTTGAAGTTGAACTCCCCGTCCATCATGTACAGTACCGGGTATCTCTCGCCGGATCCATCATAGGCATCGGGCAGCGAGACCCAGAACTCGCGGTTCTCCCCCAGCGCCCGCGAAGCGAGCGTGCCGCTGCGGACCGGCAGCGGCAGGGCCGGGGCCGCGGCATGAAGCGCGGGCGGGACGAGCAGGATCACGCTCAGGACCGGAAGAACGACCCGGCTTTTCGCATTGAAAGGCACGGCAACCTCCTTTTTCGGCAACGGGCTTATTTCGCCCCACGCCGCTGATGATACGGGAGGATCGCCCGACCGCCCATCGGGAATGCGGCTGATTTCAGCAAAATCATGCGAATTCCTGACCGCCGTGGCCGCGAATTGATTTGCCGGCGGGGTTGCTTTATACTCAATCGCCCGGCTTCGGGCATGCCGCATGAAGCACCTGAACGTGATCGTCATGGTCGTCAACCTCCTGATCGGGGTGTGGGCCATCCTGTACGTCCAGCAGAAATCGCAGCGCTTCCACGATAAGGGCCTGCGTCTGCTCCTGATCTTCCTGCTCATTTTCAACGCGCTGGAATTCGACCAATTCCTCATGATCTATTTTTCCAGCAACCTGAGCCCGGAGCAGTTGAAAAATTCCGAGACCCTGCTCAAGGGGCTCAGTTGGCCGTTGCGCACAATGCTGCTCCTGGGATGGTATGTTTTCCAATACAAGATCATCGCCTGGCAGCGCGAAAGGAAGCTGCCGCGCTGGCTCTTGCCGGCCATGGTCGCCTTCACCGGCGGCTTGATGGCCTATTTCCTGATGGCCATGCGCTCCCCGTCCTTGATGCCCAAGAGCCCTTTGTTGAGCTTCTGGAACCTCTACCTCTGGCCCCTGCTCCTGCTGCAAACGGCCTGGCTGGCCGTGCTGCTGGCCGAAAGCCGCCGATTTTCCGATCCGGGCCGCCGGCGCGCCGCCAGGGCCCTGGCCTGGCTTTTTCTCGGCCACATCCTGATGCAGGTCACCAAGTTCATGCTTGGGGTCGCGGGCCTCGACTTCTGGCAGTTCATCGATTCCAAGCTGCTGATCCTTTACGCCAATCTGCTGCCCGTCTTCTGGCTGAAATTCTACTATATCCCCTGGGCCGGCGCCCTGAGCCGGATCAGCAACGCCGGCAGCCAGCTCGATTCCCTGCAGCAGACGCACGGGCTGTCGGCCCGCGAGCTGGAAGTCCTGAAGCTGATCCTGGACGGCAGGAGCTACAAGCAGATGGAGAACGAGCTGTTCATTTCCATCCATACCGTCAAGAGCCACGTGTACAACCTGTACCGCAAACTGGGCGTCAAGAGCCACCGGCAGCTCACCCATTTCATCGCCACCCGCCGGCAGGAAAGCGCCAGTTAACTCTCAGAGCGATGGTAACGAGTGACAAGTGACGAGTGACGAGGAACAGCACCTACTGAATTGTTTTCAGTAAGGCACTTGGAATTCGACGGAGATCTGTCGCTAGGCGTTTTCAGGGGCGCGCCACTTCCAGGCGTTCCAGATGATCAGCGCCAGGAAGATCACTTCCACGGCCGAAAAGAACACGTAATAGGGAACGCGATGAACAAGCGACACGGTCACCGCGATATCCATCGCGCCGACGATGATGTTCGCCAGGCGATTGGCCTTGTGCTTCAATACCCGGGACAGGAAGATCATCACGATGGTCATCTCCATGGCCACGGCGCTGGCCAGCAGAAACCCCTGATCGACCCGGAAAATGAATGACGCGCCCGCCAGCACCCTGCGCATCGGCGACGTAGGATCCATCAGCGATATGATGTCCGCGTAGACCATGCTGAACATGACGACGATCCATAATGTGGAAAGCTTCGCTTTCATGTCCGTTCCCCCTCCCTTTTTATCTGCGCCAAGATCCGCCATCCTTCCCTCCCGGTCCGCCAGCCGCTTTCGCATCCGGATGATTATTCCACGGTTTTCGACTTCACATCAACCGCTGGCGGTATTACGGCCGGCTCCAGGCGGAAGTTTCCTTTCACTATTCTGGGATGGCGCTGCGCCTTTCCCATCAAGGTCCTTGAAAAATGTCATCCTGTCTGGGAGAATCCACGCAGATCAGGAGGGAGCGGATGGCTTATCGAGAACTATGTGGAATATCTCGGATAATGGAAAGTCGTGAGCCGTTCAAGGAAGATCGTTCGGTTTGCTTCATACTGCGCTTTGCCATGGCGCTGGTCGGTCTCGCCTTCCGGGCCTCTGGGCTGACGGCCAGCCAGCGAGGCAGCCTGGGCCCGGAGACATGCATCGGGACCAACACGGTCATCCTGGAGGTCCGGATCGAAGGGAACCTCCCCGATCCCCGAGACGAGTGGGTGAACGATACCTGGGACCTGCGCGGCGCCGGCGAAGCTGAAAAGCAGGAAATCCTCGACCGCCTGAAAGCCGACAAGCAGGCCGGAGAAGTGCGGGACCTGCTCATCGACGGCGATCACGTCAGTTTCGCCCGCCGCACCTGCATCCATGCCTACTACCGCATCAGGGTACGTCGCGCATACGCTTCCCCGCTCTTGGGCAAGGGTAGCCGGCTGCCCGACGAGCGCCCAGCCATCAATTGCATCCGCTTCGTCAATCCCTGCCCGCTGGCAGGCGAGAGCATCATTTACTGTGGTTCGGGGCTGGAGTTCTCCCTTTCCCCAGGATCCTCCTACCTGGTCATGACCAATGATCCCCCGGTGCCGAATGCGGCTCTCCCCTACAAGGCAGCCACCTGCTTCCGGGCCGAAAGGATTGACCAAAAAGGAAAACTCCTGGCGGCCCTGCGCTCCGCCCGCCAGCCCAGATACTGACGATCAGCTTGTCGAATAATTCAAGCCCAGCCCCCCTCTTATCTAAATCGTCAGATTGTTAAGAGCCGTCCTCAGCAACATAATCTTGACGATTTCCGCCAGCCCCACCTATACTTAACGCCAAGAATGGAGGTGATGGGACATGAAACGAAGAGCATTTTTAAAAACGGCATCGCTTGCGGGCACGGCGACCCTGATCTCTCAGAAAACTCCCGCCCAAAGCCCGGCTTCTGGGCCAAAGGATTCGGGGACGCCGGCGCAGGGGCCGGTGATCATCTCCACCTGGGATTTCGGCAGGGCCGTCCCGGAGACGGCATTCCAGACCCTCATGAAGGGAGGGACGGTCATCGATGCGGTGGAGCGGGCCGTGATGATCCCGGAAGCCGACCCGGAAGTCACAACCGTAGGATACGGCGGTTATCCGGATCGGAACGGAAAGGTCACGCTCGATGCGTGCATCATGAACGGCAATGGCGATTGCGGAGCGGTGGTATTCCTGGAGAATATCATGCATCCGGTCTCTGTCGCCCGGCTGGTTATGGAAAAGACGCAGCATGTCGTATTGGCCGGCGAAGGCGCCCTGCAGTTCGCCTTGGAAAATGGTTTCAAGAAGATGAACCTTCTCACTCCGGATGCTGAGGCTGCTTACAAGGAATGGCTGAAAACAAGCGATTATAAGCCCCCGCAGGCGAGCGAGCACAACCATGATACGATCGGCCTGCTGGCGATGGATGGCAAAGGAAACATGGCGGGTGCGTGCACGACGAGTGGGATGGCATGGAAAATCCGCGGGCGCGTGGGCGATTCGCCGCTCATCGGCGCGGGTCTCTATGTCGACAACGATGTGGGAGGCGCGACAGCGACAGGGATCGGTGAAGCGGTGATCAAGGTGGCGGGGAGTTTCCTCATCGTCGAGCTGATGCGGAACGGCAAGTCGCCCCAGGAGGCATGCCGGATCGCTCTCGAGCGGATCGTACACAAGCAGCCCCGATACGCGGAGAAGGACGGTTTCGTTGCCGGCTTCGTGGCCATGACGAAGGAAGGTCAAATCGGCGCAATGAGCTACCGCAAAGGACTACGGTATTCGCTCTGCAAGGATGGAGTCGTAAGCATCGTGGATGCAGATTACATGGTGAAATGAGTTCACGCTATGGCTTGCAGCCTTTCTCTGTCTCGCCCTCGCTGAACCATCGCCTGATTTTTTCACAGCCCACGAAGGCTTGAGAGGCTTGAGGGACGGTACTTGTTCTTGTGCAATTAGATCAACATGCATCCAAGTAATTGCTTTGCCGTACGCCGTCCGCCAAGTACTTTCCTTGCAATTATCTTCCCGTATTCCGTCAACCGTATACCGTAAACCGAGCCCGGACTTATATCTGCCAGGAATAACTAACCTTCATGAATATCGTCCTGTCGCTGCGGGTAAGGCGGTAATCCTGGGTGCCCAAGGCATTGTCGGAATAACCCAGGAACAGCACGGTGCGGGGGTTCAGCTTGTAGGAGAAGAGGAACTGGGTGAAGAAATGCTTGTAGACCGGGTCGACGGGGAAGGTGTAGTTGGCCGCGTTGTAGCGGTAGTCGACGTACTGGCCGATGGCGCGCAGGAATATGCGCAGGCTGATATGGTAGATGACCTTGGCCTGGGTGATGTTGGCCTCGTTCAGCTCCCGCCCGCCGACGCTCATGCGCTGGTAGTTGTGGTCGAGCTCGAAGGCCAGGCGCCGGCCGAGGTTGAGCGTGAGCGCCGGGTTGGCCCGCGCCTGCCATCCCGGCCGGGCGTTCTCGTAATCGATCACGTCGCCCAGGTTGCCGTAAAAATTCAGGCGCAGGGCGGCGAAGGGCTGGACCTGCCACATGGTCTCGGCGGCCCACTCCGGATAGACGCGGCCCATGTAGCCCTCGCGGATGCGGTAGCCGTACAGGTAGAAATAGCTCTGCATGGCGCCCTGGAAGACGAAGTTCACGCTGTTCATCTCGAATAGGAAGCCGCCCCGCTGGTCCTCCGAGCGCCGGTAGCTGGTGCCCAGCTTGATCTGCGACCACCAGCCGCGGTTGCGCAGCCAGCTGTAGCTGGCGCCGCAATCGATCTCCCGGAAGTCCACCTTGGGCTTGTACCCGAGGTCGGCGCGGAACTCCCGGCCGACGTCGTCGTACTCGACGTAGTACTGCAGGTTGCGCCCCTGGTGCTGGAACTCGAGGCTGAGCGCCCGGTCGCCCAGCGTGCCGGAGGGCTGGCCGTTGTCCAGGGCGACGGCGTCGGGGTAGGCGGTCGACGAGCCGAGGAGCTGGAAGGTCACCTTGTCGCGGCGGCTGAAGCGGGCCGTGCCGTCGACGCCGAACACGCGGTTGAAGTAGTCGTTCCCGGAGCGGCTGGTGAAGAGCGCCCCCAGGGTGGTGCGGCTGCCCAGGTCGCGCCTGTAGCGCAGCACCAGCGCCGACGAGACCTGGTCGAGCGAGGCGGCGCCCGACCCCTGGCTGCCGGGGAAGATGAGGTTGGTCAGCTCGTCCTGCACGAAATAGGCGCCGATGGTGTTCGCCCCCTCCTTGCCCGACAGCTTCAGCCCCCAGCGCGGGTCGCGCAGCGTCCGCGTGTAGATGACGTTGATCGGCGAGCTGAAGAAGTCGGACCCCTCGGTGAAGAACGGGCGCTTCTCCTGGTAGTAGAGGGCGAAGGGCTGGTTGACGTCCAGCTGGCGCGCGTCGGCCTCCACCTGGGAGAAGTCGGGGTTCGCCGTCGCGTTCAGCGTCAGGTTGGGAGTGACCCCCCACTTGGCGGTCAGGCCGGGGTCGAGGTCCTTGGAGACGTTCGCGAAGCCGCCGTCGGGCATGGGGTCGCGGCCGTCGGTCTTGATGCCGGTCAGGGTGGGGACGAGCTCGATGCGCCGGCCGGGCGTGATGCCGGCGAAGCCGCGGATCTTCATGAACTGGCACTGGTAGCAGTTGTCGGCGCGGCCGATCGGCACCAGGCCCAGGCGGACGCGCTGCGAGCGCGGGTACCAGCGCGAGATGTCCAGCCCCCACACCTGCGCGCCGGCGGTGCGCTGGAACTGCAGCGAGGAGAAGGGGATGGCCATCTCGATGGTGTAGCCGCGCTCGTGGATGCGCCCCGCCGACGCCCAGATGGCGTCCCAGGACTGGTCACCGCCCGTCGTCTCCAGGCCGTCCTTTTGTACGCCCAGCGGGTTGCAGCCGAAGTAATAATTGCGCCGCTCGTCATTGAAGGTGTCGAGGTTGACGTTGATCAGGTCGTCGGACTCGAACTGGTCGCGCTCGGCGAAGCGGGCGCGGATGGCGGACGGGTCGGGGTCAAAGCACTCCAGGCCGAAGTAGATGGCGTCCCTGCCGTAGAAGACGCGCACCTCGGTCCGGATCGAGGCGGGGATGTTGTCGCCCGGCTGACGCTGCGATAGATGTACTTCTGGCGCATCTCGGCGAGGGTTGGCGACGACGACCGCCCCCAGGAGATGTTCTCATCCGCGGGCACACTCACG
>DAHVOV010000174.1 GCA_027318645.1 Candidatus Aminicenantota bacterium | reverse complement strand
CCGCAGTAGGTCACCAGCGCCGCTCCGGCGTTCCAAGCCGACATGATCTTCTCCCGCGTCTCGCTTGCCGATCTCGCCAGGACGATCTTCTCATTGACGAAGCCCTGGGCGATGCCGGCCAGCTCCACGTTCGCCTGATCGAACTCGCTCCCGTCATCGGCGATCAAGATGGCCTTGTCCGTCCAGGCTCCCTGGCCGCTTTCATACGCCTTCACCTTGGCGATCATCGCCCGCAGCTCGGCGTTGGTCACCGCCGGCAGGCGGCCGACCGCGATCTCCGGCACCAGGTTCTTGCCCGTGATGTCCCCGTACACCCGGTCCGCCGCGTAGTATCCATAGGCGCTCTTGGCCAGCACCGCCGGCACCAGGTTGTCGCCATTGCCCAGGTAGTCGTTGTAGTCGTACGTCCCCTTCCCCGCCAGCACCGCGTACTTCACCTTGCCCCAGTTCTTGTTCGCGTACGCCAGGAACGCCCGGATCGCATAGGGGTCGGTCACCCCGAAGCTGAACGCGTCGTAGATGTCCTCCAGCGTCACCGCCAGCGCCTTCAGCCCCTTGCCCTTCCGGTAGTCGGCCAGCTCCTGGGCCGCGCCGGCCAACTCCTCCGGCGCGATCACGATGTACTCCGCCGGCCGCGTCCGCCCCTTCAGCTGCGAGGGACGGTCGCCGACCACGGACATGGGCCGCATGGCCGAGTTCAGCCCGCTCACCAGGTACTCCCGGTCCGCGTTCCGGGGGACGAAGGTCACCCGGCCGGCCACGTCGGGGGCTATGCCTGTCAGCAGCAGCGGCCGGCGCGGCACCGTGATATCCAGCACGGCAGCCTGCAGCTCCGTCAGCCCGCTCACCGTGATCACCGCGTTGCCGCCTGCCTTGCAGATCAGCGCGTTGTTCTTCGCCTGGTAGCGCCGCGCGTAGCCCAGCTCGATCGAGTCCACGTAGAAGATGCTGTACGGCGCACCCATGTCCAGCGCCCCGCTCACCTCCACCGTGTTCGCCCCGTCGGCCAGCTGCGAGGCGCTGAACGTCAACTCCAGCGCGTAGTCCTTGCCGCCGTCCCAGTAGCCCGAGCCGATCTCCGTGCCGTTCACCTTCACCACCGCGTGGTGGTCGTTGGCCGCCTCGGTATCGGTGGCGCCGCGCAGGATCACCCGCAACGCCGCCTGGCCCGAGCCGGCGACGCCGGGAACATCCAGGGCGAACGTCTTGCCCGCGCTGCCCGCCGCCACTACCTCCCACATCCAGTCGTCGGCCAGCTTCCCGGCCTCGCTGCTCGGAAGGAAGTACTTGCCCGCCGAGAACCGTAGCGTCTCGCCGTAGGTCTGCCCGTCAGGCGCCGGGCCGGCATTGCCGCCGCTCACGGCGTCCATCGCCAGCCCGCTGCCGCGCTCGATATAGTACACATTCTTGTCGCTGTATTGGGTCTCTTTCCCCTCGTTGTAGAAGAACAGCCCGGAGCCGCTCCCGTCGGCCAGCCAGGCGACATCCTTGCCCAATGTCGTCAGCTTCAGGCTATACGAGCTGATCAGCGACGTGGCCAGGCTCTCCGATACGCCCAATGTTGAGGCGACCTGCCCGGCCGTCAAGTAGAACAGCCCTACGAGTTCGAGCGCCGACGGCTGCCCATCAACATGATATGCGGCAGCGACCTGGTGCGCCGCTC
>DAHVOV010000158.1 GCA_027318645.1 Candidatus Aminicenantota bacterium | reverse complement strand
GTGACCTCTCCCTCGCCGAACACCACATAGTCCACTTCCGGGCGCGCGGCGACGGCCTCGGGCTTCCAGCTGGCGTGAACGCCTCCGAACAGGGTCCGGACCTCGGGCCGCCATGTCTTCAGCCTTCGCGCCATGGCGAGGGCGGACGCCATGAGCGGCGTAGTGGCCGAAAAACCGACCAGCTGGGGATCGCTCCGCCTCAGGGCCGCGGCCAAGTCGCGGTTTTCATCGCTCGAGCCGGCCGCGTCCAAAATGGAGACCTCATGGCCGTCCCGGCGCAGTGCGGCGGCGATGTAGGCAAGCCCCAGGGGAGGCAAGCGGACGAAGTCATAGAAGCGATCTGCCTGCCTGGGCTGGACCAGGAGGACCTTCATGCCGTATTCCCTCGCATGTTTTCCCTGCCGCCATTATAGCAAAAAATCCGCGGGAATGGACGTGGATCACGATGCGGAACTCCCGGAGACGCCGGATCTAGAAGAGCCCGGTGATCCGGCCCTCGGCGTCGATGTCGATGACCTCGGCGGCCGGCTCCTTGGGCAGGCCGGGCATGAGCATGATCTCGCCGCAGACCGCCACCACGAAGCCGGCGCCGGCGGAAAGGAAGACGCGGTCGACGTCGATGTCGAAGTCGCGCGGCCGGCCGAGCGCCTTGGGGTCGTCGGAGAGCGAGTTGGGCGTCTTGGCGACGATCACGTGCAGCTTGTCGTAGCCGAGCTCGCCCAGCAGCTCGATGTCCTTGCGCGCCTGGCGGGTGTAATTGATGCGCGCGGCGCCGTACATCTTTTCGGCGATGGTCTCGATCTTCCTGGCGATGCCCCACTCGGGCTCGTAGATCGGCCGCACTTGCGCGCCGGAGCGCGTGGCCTCGTTCACCGCCCGCGCCAGCTCGAGGCAGCCCTCGCCGCCCCGGTTGTAGGGATCGCTGACGAAGGCCTTGACCTTCCTGCCGGCGGCGTGCGTCACCGTGAGCTGCAGCTCCTCGGGGTCGTTTTCGGGGAAATAGTTAATCGCCAGCAGCAGCGGCACCCCGAACGTCTGCATGTTCTCGATGTGCTTGTCCAGGTTGTCGAAGCCCCTGACCAGCGCCTCCAGGTTCTTCTCGGCCAGGCCGTCCTTGCCGGCGCCGCCGTGGTACTTCAGGGCGCGCAGCGTCGTGACCAGCACCACGGCGTCGACGTTGAACTTCCCGGCGCGGCTGACGAAGTCCATGAACTTCTCGCCCCCCAGCTCCGAGGCGAAGCCGGCCTCGGTCACGGTGACCTGCGAGAGGGCGTGGGCCAGGCGGATGGCCTGGATGGAGTTGGTGCCGTGGGCGATGTTGGCGAAGGGGCCGCCGTGGATGATGGCCGGCGTGCCCTCCGACGTCTGCACCAGGTTGGGCTTGACGGCGTCCTTGAGCAGCAGCGCCATCGAGCCCACCGCCTTCAGGTCGGCGGCGGTGACGGGCCGGTTCCGGGAGGTGTAGCCGACGACCATGCGCGCCAGCCGGTCCTTGAGGTCCTGGAAGTTCTCGGCCAGGCAGAGGACGGCCATGACCTCGGAGGCCACGGAGATGTTGAAGGCGTCCTCGCGGGCGAAGCCGTTCTGCCGGCCGCCCAGGCCGATGACGATCTCGCGCAGGGCGCGGTCGTTCATGTCGATCACCCGCCGCCAGGCGATGCGCCGCGTGTCGATGCCCAGGCGGTTGCCCTGCTGGATGTGGTTGTCGATCATCGCCGCCAGCAGGTTGTTGGCGGTGGTGACGGCATGGATGTCGCCGGTGAAGTGCAGGTCGATCTCGTCGGCGGGCAGCACCTGCGCGGCGCCGCCGCCGGTGGCGCCGCCCTTCATGCCGAAGACCGGCCCCAGCGAGGGCTCGCGCAGGGTGACGATGGACGTGACGCCCAGGCGGTTCAGGGCCATCGACAGGCCGATGGCCACGGTCGTCTTGCCCTCGCCCGCCGGCGTCGGCGTGGTGGCGGTGACCAGCACCTGGCGCCCGCGCTCGGGGCAGCCGCAAAGGCGGCTGGCCAGCGCCGGCTCCAGCTTGGCCTTGAAGGGGCCGTAATGGTACAGCTCCGCCTCGCCGATGCCGAAGCGGGCGGCGACGTCCCGGATGGGCAGCATATTCTCGGCCATGGCCGTCCCTCCCCGCCCCGGCCGCTCAGGCCGGGAGCTCGATGATGAAGCGCGCCCCGCGCGGCGCGTTGTCGACGATGCTGACCAGCCCGTTGTGCTCCTCGATGATGGTGTGGGCGATGGCCAGGCCGAGGCCGGTGCCGGTGCTTTTCTTGGAAAAATAGGGCAGGAACACCTTCTGCTTGTCCTCGTCGCTGATGCCCGGGCCGTTGTCGGCGATCTCGACGGTGAGGAACCTGCTCTCGGCGTTGTAGCGCGTCACGATCTCGATCTCGCCCTCGTTGCCCATGGCGTGCAGGGCGTTGTCCAGGATGTTGACGAAGACGCGCTTGATCTGCTCCACGTCCAGCTTGACCAGCGGCGGCAGGTCCACGTCCAGCGTGGCCTTGAACTGCACGTTCTGGTAGACGGAGGTGTAGGTGGACAGCAGCTTCTCCAGGATCTCGTTGACGTCGCCCTGGGCGAACTTGATCTCGGGCAGGCGGGCGAAGTTGGCGAACTCGTCGGCCAGGTTCTTGATCGAGCCCAGCTCCTGGGAGATGATGTTCAGGCTGTCCTCGACGATGGCGCGGAACTTCTCCGGCGGCTGGTCCAGGCTGCGCAGGATGCGCTGCGAGGAGATCTGGATGGGCGTGAGCGGGTTCTTGATCTCGTGGGCGATGCGCTTGGCCACCTCGCGCCAGACCAGCATGCGCTGGGCCTTGATCAGCTCGGTGAGGTCGGTCAGCACCACCAGCAGGCCGGCGAAGCGGCTGTTGATGGGGTTGCGCAGCTGGGTGATCTTGACCGCCAGGTTGATGAACCGGCCCTGCAGCTTGACGTCGATCTCCTTCTCGATGAGCTTGAAGCGGGCGGCGAAGGCCTTCTGCACCAGGGCGTGGATCTCGCCGTAGATGGACTCGGAGATCACCGCGGCGTAGTTCTTGCGCACCGCCGTTTCCGGGTCCAGCGACAGCATGCGCGCCGCCTCGGTGTTGATGACCATGATCTCGCCGCGCACGTTCAGGGCCATGACGCCGGTGGTGATGTTCTTGAGGATGGTCTCGATGATGCTGCGGCGGTGGCGCAGCTCGATGGTGCGCCGGGTCAGCTTGTCGCGGTTCTCCTTGAGGTCGCTGGCCATGCGGTTGAACTCGTTGATCAGGGTGTTGAACTCGTCGCGGGTGCCGTAGTCGATGCGCACGTCCAGGTTGCCCTTGGCGATCTCGGCGGTGGCCGTGACCAGCTTCTCGATGGGCACGGTGATGCCCTTGGCCAGGTAGAAGCCCAGCCAGGAGGCGGAGAAGATGATCAGGATGGTGACGAACAGGAAGAGCAGGATGTAGGTGTTCTTGACCGGGTCGCGCAGCATGCGCATCTGGTTGTGCTTGCTGACCATGGCCGCCAGCGAGTTCAGGCTGCGCGCGTAGCTGTCGGGGAAGTACTTGCCGGTGATGACCAGCATCTTGCCGCCCTCGATGTCGAAGGCCACGCCGTTGCGCACCAGCTCGGCGGACTTCAGCGTGTCGATGGTGGTGAAGCCGTCGCCGCCCAGGCCGCGGTAGACGACGTTCAGCGGCAGGTCCTTGTACTCCTGGATGGGGATGCGCGGGTGCAGCAGGGTGAAGGTCTCGTTGCGGTCGCGGTAGATGCTCACCAGGTCGAGCTTGTACTCCAGCATCTTCTCCTTGAGGCGGTTGCGCAGGAAGATGACGTTGTCCGCGGTGTACATGCGCTTCTGCTGGATCATGGCGGCGATCAGCCCCGAGTAGTGCCGCAGGTCCTCGTTGATGTTGCCGTAGTAGTTGCCCTTGACCTCCTCGACGTTCTGCATGATGTTCTCGATGGGGGCCTTGAACCACTGCTCGATGCTCTGCGAGATGACGTCGGTGGCGAAGAAGAACAGCAGCAGGGTGGGGACGATGGAGAAGGCGATGAAGAAGAAGACCAGCCGGTTCTTGAAGCTGTGGCCGGCGCCGCCCTGGTTGCGCTCCACGTACATCTTCAGGATGTTGCGCGCCAGGATGAACAGGAAGGTCAGGCCGAAGAGGATGATGATGATCCACAGGCCGAAGATGAGGGTGTCGCTCTTCAGCGCCGGCGGCGAGAAGTTCTTGCTCTCCTCGAAGTAGATGCGCAGGACGACGAAGACGATGAAGAACAGCACCGT
Organism: Candidatus Aminicenantota bacterium; assembly: GCA_027318645.1. Lineage (GTDB taxonomy): Bacteria > Acidobacteriota > Aminicenantia > UBA2199 > UBA2199 > UBA2199. The sequence goes on along the minus strand of DAHVOV010000158.1, from coordinate 3,029 downwards.
GGCCGCCACGATCAGGCGCACGCCCTTGATGTTCTTGTTCTTCATGACCTGGTTTTCGCCGTCCGCCGGCACCGCTACTGTAGCATGATTCGCGCCGCCGGTCAATTGACAGGTGCGGCGAAAAATGGTATGGGTATAGCGCTGCGCCTGTAGCTCAAAGGATAGAGCATGGGATTCCTAATCCCAGGGTTGGATGTTCGAGTCATCTCAGGCGCAAAGCCGAGGTCACCATGAAAAAGAAGGAAAAGGAACACCTGAAAGCCGACCCGTTCGTCCACTTCATCCAGCAGTCGCTGTCCTTCCTCAAGGGCCACCGCCGCCCCTTCCTGCTGGGCGCCGCCGCCGTCGCCCTGGTCGTCCTCGTGCTGCTGGCCATGCTGCTGGTGCACGGCGTCCGCGTCTCCGGCGAGAACGCCCGCTACGCCGAGGCCTTCCGCGTGCGCAACGACGCGACGATGAGCGCCGACGCCAAGATCGCCGCCCTGCAGAAGATGACGTTCGGCCGCGGCGTCTCCGCCGCCGGCCACCTGTTCCTGGCCTCCCTGCAGTACGAGAAGGGCGACCTGGCCAAGGCCGAGGCCGCGCTGCAGGCGATGCCGCGCAGCCGCGTGGCGCTGCTCAACGACCAGAAGCGCACCCTGCATGCCCAGGTGCTGGCCGCCCTCGGCCGCGGCGCCGAGGCCGAGGCGGAGCTCGGCCGCCTGCTGGCGGAGAAGAAGACGGCGCTGGCCCGCGAGCTGATCCTGCTGCAGCTGGCCAAGCTGCAGCTGAAGGCCCGGCGCGGCGCCGAGGCCGACGCCACGCTGAAGCGCATCGTGGCCGAGCACGCCGGCACCGCCGCCGCCGCCGAGGCGCAGGGCCTGCTCTCCGAGCTCGAGACCGCCGGCGGCTGACGGCCGCCGTCCCCCCTCCGGGGCTAGCCGCCCCGCTTGATCTCGTCCCAGACCTTGACGAAGAGCGCGTTGCGCTCGCCCAGGTCGTTCAGCACCTCGCACTTGGCCTTGACCTCCGCCGGCAGGAAGATGCCGGGGTTGGAGCGGATGGCCGGGTCCAGCAGCGGGTAGGAGTCGCGGTTGGGGCAGAGGAACTGGGTGAAGCCGGTGTTCTCGGCGGCCACGGCCGGGTCGTGCAGGAAGTTGATGAAGGCGTGGGCCAGCCGCGGCTGCGGCGCCGAGCGCGAGATGACCAGGTCGTCGCAGGAGATGGCGCCGCCCTCGCGCGGCATGGCGAAGCCGATGTCGCTGTCCTCGGCCTGCACCTGCAGGATGTCGCCGCTGTAGCCGTGGACCAGCAGGAACTCGCCCGAGGCGATGCCGTTCTTGTACTGCTCGTTCTCGAACTTGGCCAGGTTGGCCTTCCAGCGCAGCACCACCTGCTTGGCCTGCTCCAGCTGGCCGGGGTCGGTGGAGTTGAGGCTGTAGCCCAGGAACTTCAGGGCCGCGCCGACGGTCTCGCGCATGTCGTTGAGCATGACCATGCGCCCCTTCAGGTCGGCGCGGTCGAACATGCCCCAGCTGGGCTGGAAGTCCCTGACCTTGCTCCTGCGGTAGGCGATGCCGGTGTTGGTCAGCATGTAGGGCACGGAGTGCTCCATCGCCTTGTCGACGGCGATGGCCAGGTACTCCGGGTCGACGTGGACGCGGTTGGGCAGCAGGGCGGGATCGAGGGGGCGCAGCATGCCCTGGCCGTGCATCAGGCTGACCATGTAGCTCGTCGGCGTGATGACGTCGTAGCCGCTGGCGCCGGCCTTGAGCTTGGCGTACATCGCCTCGTTGGAGTCGAAGGTGTCGATGACCACGCGGCAGTGGTTCTCGGCCTCGAAGCGCGCGACCAGCTCGGGCTTGATGTAGTCCGACCAGGTGTACAGGTGCAGGGCGGGCTGTTCCTTCTGGCCGCCGCCGCAGCCGGCGCACCCCAGGGCGGCGGAGACCAGCGCCGACGCCAGCAGCGTGCGGAAAAACGTTGGCTGGCTCATGTTCTCACTCCGGGGGTATGGATTGGATGGCCTTGGAAGCGGTGAGGCGCTGGCTGACCAGCACGGTGCCGAAGGTCAGGGCCAGCAGCAGGGTCGACAGGGCGTTGATCAGCGGCGTGGCGCCGTGCTTGATCATGCTGTAGACGCGGATGGGCAGCGTGGTGGCGCCCGGCCCGGCGACGAAGAAGGTGATGACGAAGTCGTCCACCGACAGGGTGAAGGCGATCAGCCCGGCGGCGGCCAGGCCCGGCGCCAGCATGGGCAGCAGCACGCGGCGGGTCGCCGTCCAGCCCGAGGCGCCCAGGTCGCGGGCCGCCTCGATGATGGTGAAGTCGAAGTCCTGCAGCCGCCCCAGCACGGTGAGGGCCACGTAGCTGATGCAGAAGGTCACGTGGGCCAGCATGATCGTGCCCATGCCCAGGCGCACGCCGGCGGCGACGAAGGCCATGAGCAGGCTGATGCCCATCAGGATCTCGGGCACGACGAGGGGCTGGTAGATCAGGGTGTAGTGGAGGCGCTGGAGCCGGCTGGCGCTCCACCGGTGGAGCGCGTAGGCGGCCATCGTGCCCAGCACGACCGAGACGGCCGTGGCCGCGACGGCGATGACGAGCGTGTTCCGGACGGCCTGCCAGATCTCCGGCGAGTCGAAAAGCCGGGCGTACCAGACCAGCGAGAAGCCCTCCCAGCGGCCGGAGAAGCGGGCCGGGTTGAACGAGTTGGCGATCAGGATGAGGATCGGCAGGTACAGGAAGGCCAGGACCAGGCCCGTGACGACGAAGGGGAAGCGGCTCCGCTTCACGGCGCCTCTCCCATGACGATGCCCGACTTCTTGCCCTTGCGCTGGAGGACGAGGATGGCGGCGAGCGGCGCCAGCACGGCCAGGACCAGGACGGCCGACAGGGCGCTGGCCAGCGGCAGATTGCGGTCGGTGAAAACGCGCTGGGCGATCTTGTTGCCGATCATCTCGCTCGACGGGCCGCCGACGAGGTCGGGGACGACGTAGGAGCCCAGCGCCGGGATGAAGACGACCAGGACGGCGGTGACCAGCCCCTGG
>DAHVOV010000112.1 GCA_027318645.1 Candidatus Aminicenantota bacterium | reverse complement strand
GGTGCCAGCCAGAACGATCAGCACCTAACTAGAAATCTTCAGCATCCAAGCGAATAGGCCTTCGTTACGTCGAACGTCGAACCTGTGGCTTCGCGGCGCTAGCCGATCTTGTTCTTGACCTCGGTCATGATCAGCTTGGAGATGGCCTTCAGGGTCTCGACCACGCCGTCGCCCTTGTAGGCCACCGCCTCCAGCACCGGCTCGTCCTTCTTGCGCAGGGCGGCGATGAGCTCGTTGGCCGGGGTGACGTTGGGCAGGTCGCGCTTGTTCAGCTGCAGGACGTAGGGGATGGTGGCGAAGTCGATCTTGTAGTCCTGCAGGTTTTCCAGCATGTCCTGGATGCTCTCCAGGTTGGCCTCGAAGCGCTCGGTCTGGGAGTCGGCGACGAAGACCAGCCCGTCGACCCCCTTGAGGATGAGTTTGCGCGAGGCGCTGTAGTAGATCTGCCCGGGAACGGTATAGAGGTGGAAGCGCACCTTGTAGTCCTTGATGGTGCCCAGGTCGAGGGGGAAAAAGTCGAAGAACAGGGTGCGCTCGGTCTCGGTGGCCAGGCTGACCAGCTTGCCCTTGTTGTCCTTCTTGATCTTCTCGTAGATGTACTTGATGTTGGTGGTCTTGCCGCTGAGACCGGGCCCGTAATACACGATCTTGAAGTTGATCTCGCGCGTGGAGTAGTTCAGGAATGACAAGGTCAGTCTCCAAAGATGCGGTCAATGTCCTCGTCGGACACCCCTTCGAAGGGCGAGCCGCCGGCGGGCTGGTTGCCGGACTTCAGCTTCTTGTTGATGGTCTGGAACACCTTCACCAGCTCCTCCAGGGCGCTGCGCACGCGGAAGCGGACCAGCCCCAGGTTGGAGGAGTTGTCGAAGATGACCACCAGCATGGTGCGGTCGTTGATCAGCGAGATGTGCAGGCACTCCTTGGAGGATTCGTTGAGCACGGCGGAGAAGTTCTCGATCTTGAGCATCTGGGCGATGCTGTTGATGGCGGCGACGCTGCCCGCGATCAGGGAAGAGATGGAGTTGAGGTTGACGTCGTCCATCTCCCCCGAGGAGGCGATGCAGTGGCCCTCGGAATCGGTGATGAAGACGGCCTTGGAGCTGGTGTTGCCCTTCAGCTTGCGAAGAATTTCCTTGATCAGGACGTATTCTTCGTTGTAAATGATGAAGTTTTCTTGCATGTTATTCTCTTCCCCGCGAATTATAGCATCGGCGGAAAAAAATCACCACTCTCTCCCCGGCAACCGCACCTCCTACTTCACCTCGGAACGGCCCTCGATGGCCTTGGCGATCGTGACCTCGTCGGCGTAGTCCAGGTCGGCGCCGACCGGCAGGCCGAGGGCGATCCGTGAAATGGTGATTCTATACTGGCGCAAAACCTCTGTCAAATAATGGGCGGTGGCGCTGCCTTCGGTGGTGGGGCTGGTCGCCAGGATGACCTCGCGGTAGCCGCCGTCGCGCACGCGCTGCAGCAGCCCGGCGATGCGCAGCTCGTCGGGCCCGACGCCGCGGATGGGCGACAGGTTGCCCAGCAGCACGTGATAGTGGCCGCGGTAGAGCCCGGTGCGCTCGATGGCCTGGATGTTGAACGGCTCCTCGACGACGCAGATCTTCTCCGTGTCGCGGTTGGCATCGGAGCAGATCTCGCAGGGATCGACGGCGGTGATGTTGTTGCAGCGCGAGCAGTAGAAGGTCTTGTCGCGGGCCTGCACGATGGCCTCGGCCAGGGCCAGGGCGTTGCGGCGCTCGCCGCGCAGCAGGAAGAAGGCGATGCGCTGGGCCGACTTGCGGCCGATGCCGGGGATGCGCTTCAGCTCCTCGATCAGCCGGGCCAGGGGCGGCGTATACTCGGCCATGGCAAGGCGCCGGGCGTTACAGCGCCCCGAAGGGGAAACCGCCGGGCATGCCGGCCAGGCCGCCCATCTTTTCCTTCAGCTTCTCCTCCACCCGGGCGCGGGCGTCGTTGACCGCGGCCAGCACCAGGTCCTGGAGCATCTCCACGTCGGCGGGATCGACCGCCTCGGGGGAGATGCGCAGCGACTTCAGGCGCTTGTGCCCGTCCATGCTCACGG
>DAHVOV010000079.1 GCA_027318645.1 Candidatus Aminicenantota bacterium | reverse complement strand
CCGCCAGACCCTGGCCTTCCGCAACTCGCGCCTGAAGGACACCGGCTTCAAGCACCGGGAGAGCGGTCTGCTGGTCCAGGCCCTGAAGGCCCTGGGCAAGGAGCGGGTGGACGACAAGGTGATCGACGCCCTGCGCCGCCGACTGGACCCGAAGCTGCGCGGCCGCATCCTGGCCGATACGCGCGCGGCCACCGGCTGGGTGTTGCAGATCATCAAGCAGGTCTGCGACGCCGGCGAGGGGAGCGACTGATGGACCGGGTCGCCCACCTCGCCGCCGACCAGCGCCGCGATTTGTTCTCGGAAACGGCGGCCCGGCTGGGCATGACGCCGGCGGTGGTGGAGAAGGACTTCTGGGTGACCTGGGTGCTCCAGCGCCTGTTCGCCGATTCGGCACTGACTCGCCTGCTGATGTTCAAGGGCGGCACTAGCCTCTCCAAGGCTTATGGACTGATCGAGCGCTTCTCGGAGGACATCGACCTCATTCTCGACTGGCGCGTGCTGGGCGGCGACGACCCCCTGGCCGAACGCTCCCACAGCCAGCAAGACCGCCTCAACAAAGCCATCGACCGGCAGGGCGTCGCCTACATCGCCGGCCCGTTGCTGGAGCGGATTTCCGCCGCTACCGCCGGAGTCTGCCAATGCGCCGTCGGCGCCGACGACGCCCATGTGATCGAGCTGCGCTATCCGGCGGCCTTCTCCGACACCTATCTGCGCCCTGAACTCCGCCTGGAGATCGGGCCCCTGGCCGCCTGGCTGCCCCACGAAGACCGATCCATCACCTGCTACGCCGCGCAGGCCTTTCCCCAGGTCTTCGGCCAGACGGAATTTCCGGTTCGGGTGATCCGCGCCGAGCGCAGCTTCTGGGAGAAGGCCACCATCCTGCATCACGAGGCCCATCGCCCGCCGGACAGTGCCTTGCCCGCCCGCTATTCCCGCCACTACTACGATCTGGCGCGCATGGCGGATTCCGTCGTCAAGGATGCGGCCCTGGCGGACACCGCCTTGCTGGCCGACGTGGTGGCCTTCAAGCAGCGCTTCTATCCCCGCGGCTGGGCTCGCTACGACTTGGCGGTGCGCGGCAGCCTGCGCCTGGTGCCGGGCGGCGGCGCGCTGAAAGCACTGGAAGCGGACTACCGGGCCATGGCCGACATGATCTTCGGCCGGATTCCGAGCTTTGACGACATCGCCGCCCGGCTGGGCGCGCTGGAGGCGGAAATCAACGGGAGCAGCCATGACGAGCATCGGCCGGCCTGAGCGGGCGACACAGAATCGCGTCGTCGCCCTCTTCCGCGACGAGTTGGGATATCGCTTTCTCGGCGACTGGATCGATCGTGCGAACAACAGCAACGTCGAAGAAGAATTGCTGAGCAGCCATCTGGCCGGCGCCGGCTACTCGGCGGCCCAGATCAGTCGCGCCTTGGACATCCTGCGCCGGGAGGCGGACAACCCGGGCCGCAGCCTCTACGCCAACAACGAGGCGGTGTACGGCCTGCTGCGCTACGGCGTCCAGGTGAAGACCGCGGCCGGCCAGGTCACCGACACCATTCATCTTATCAACTGGCGGGAACCGGAGAAGAACGACTTCGCCCTGGCTGAAGAGGTGACCCTCAAGGGCAACCACGAACGCCGGCCGGACATCGTGCT
>DAHVOV010000058.1 GCA_027318645.1 Candidatus Aminicenantota bacterium | reverse complement strand
CGGCGATGGCAGCGATGCGGCGCAGCGCTTCCTCGGCCATGGCGGCGCGGATCTTCGTCTCGTCGCAGCAGGTGATCCCGGCGGGCACCGCCTGGGCCGGATCGTCGCCGGGGCTGGCGGAGGCCGGGATGGCCCCGGCGGCCGCGACCCGCAGGAGAAGCAGCAGGAAAAACGGGGTCAGTCGCGCCATCGCCGGCCATTTTACCCCCGGCCGGAGCCGTTTTCAAGCCGATTTGCCGCGGTTGACATTTGCCGGCGATTCATTTATAGTTTTTTTTCGCGACGAATTCCACCAAAGGAGCGTTTCAATGAATATCAAGCACCAAAAAACGAGACAGGTCCTGGAGCTCTTTGAAAAGATCAGCGCCATCCCGCGCTGCTCGAAGCACGAGGAAAAGATCGGCGCCTTCCTTCTCGACTGGGCCGAGAAGAACGGCCTGAAGGCCAAAAAGGACAAGGTCGGCAACGTGCTGATCCTGGTCCCCGCCAGTTCGGGATACGAGAAGTCGCCGACGGTCGTGGTCCAGGGGCACATGGACATGGTCTGCGAGAAGACCGCCGATTCCCCGCACGATTTCGCCAAGGACCCCATCCGCTTCGTCTTCGAGGGCGAGTGGCTGAAGGCCGACCACACCACGCTGGGCGCCGACAACGGCATCGCCCTGTCCATGGCCATGGTGATGGCCCTGGACAAGTCCGCCGCCCATCCGCCGCTGGAGCTGCTGTTCACCATCGACGAGGAGACCGGCCTGACCGGCGCCAACGCCCTGCAGGGGGACTTCATCGAGGGCAAGATCCTGCTCAACGTCGACTCCGAGGACGAGGGCGTGTTCACCGTCGGCTGCGCCGGCGGCCGCGACACGCACATCAGCCTGGCCGTGCGCTACGAGGACGCGCCCGAGGGCTTCGTCATGGCCCGCGTCAAGGACGGCAGCATGACCGGCGGGCATTCGGGCGTCAACATCAACGAGGAGCGGGCCAACGCCATCCGCGTGCTGACGCGCGTCCTGGCCCAGGTGCGGCGCCAGCACGACGCCCGCCTGGCCGACATCTCCGGCGGCACCGCGCACAACGCCATCCCCCGCGACGCCTGGGCCGACGTCTTCATCCCCCGCGACAGCTTCAAGGCCGTCGAGAAGGTCGTGGCCGAGATGGAGCAGGTGTGCAAGAACGAGTTCCGCAAGACCGATCCCGGCCTGAAGCTCAGCGCCGAGCTCCAGCTGGAGACGATGGGCAAGCGGCCCCTGAACACCGCCGACAGCGGCCGCATCCTCGACCTGCTCATCGCCCTGCCGCACGGCGTGGCGGCCATGTCCACCGAGATGAAGGGGCTGGTCGAGACCTCCAACAACGAGGCCAGCGTGCGCATCGCCAACAGCAAGCTGGAGATCGTCACCAGCCAGCGCAGCTCGGTGATGTCGCGGCTGAACGCCCTCACCTGGCGCATCGAGGCCATCGCCCGCCTGGCCGGCGCCGACGCCGTCAGCGGCGACGGCTACCCCTCCTGGCAGCCCAACCTGCAGTCGCCGCTGCTGGCGCGCTGCAAGGAGGTCTACCGCCGGCTGTTCGGCAGGGAGCCGCACGTGGAGGCCATCCATGCCGGGCTGGAATGCGGCATCATCGGCGACAAGAAGGAGGGCATGGACATGATCTCCTTCGGGCCCACGCTGAAGAACCCCCATTCCCCCGACGAGAAGATCCACGTCGAATCGATCGGCAAGGTCTGGGACTTCATGGTGGAGCTGCTCAAGAGCCTGAAGTAGCCCGGTCGCCAGCCGTTGACCGCCGCCCGCCATTCCGCTAGAATGGCGCCATGAAGAGAAGAGCATTCATCCAGAACGGTTCGGCGCTGGCCACGGGGCTGATGCTGGCGCCGCGGATCACGGCCCAGGCCGGCGCCGGCGACGCCGACGCGGTCGTCCAGGTCAAGGGCGCCTCGCCCTACGAGATCACCCGCCGCGCCGTCTCCGAGCTCGGCGGCATGAAGCACTTCGTCTCGCGCGGCGACGTGGTCATGGTCAAGCCCAACATCGGCTGGAACCGCACGGTGGAGCAGGGCGCCTGCACCCACCCCGAGGTGGTGCGCGCCGTCGTCGAGATGGCCCTCGCCGCCGGCGCCAAGAAGGTCGTGGTCATGGACAACACCTGCCACAAGGCCGAGGACTGCTACCAGCGCAGCGGCATCGCCGAGGCCGCGCGCCGGGCCGGCGCCGAGGTGCGCTTCAGCGACGAGAGCCGCCTGGCGGTCCATGACTTCAAGGGCGAGGTGCTCGGCCGCTGGCCGGTGTTCCGCGACCACCTCGAGGCCGACAAGTTCATCAACGTGCCGGTGCTCAAGCACCACGGCAGCTCGGGGCTGACCATGGCCATGAAGAACCTCTACGGCATCCTGGGCGGCAACCGCGGCAAGCTGCACCGCGACATGGGCGAGAACATCGCCGACCTGGCCGCCGGCTTCCGCAGCCACCTGGTGGTGGTCGACGCCTGGCGGGTGCTGGTGCGCAACGGCCCGGTGGGCGGCCGGCTGAGCGACGTGGAGGAGCGGCGCACGGTGATCGCCTCGGCGAACATCATGCACGCCGACGTGGCCGCCGCCGCCTTGTTCGGCCGCGACGCCCGCCAGGTGGAATCGCTGCAGGCGGCCGCCGCCCGGCGCATGGGCGAGATCGACATCGCCAGGCTCCCGCTGCGCCGCCTGGACGCCTGAGCGGCCATGGACAGGAAAAACGGCCGCCGGCTGCAGAGGCTGCGCATCCTCAGCCAGCTCCTGTTCCTCGTCCTCTTCTTTTTCCTGCTGGCGCGCCTCGCCGGCGGGCCGTCGGCCCCGCCGGCGTGGACGGGGCTGTTCTTCTATCTTGACCCCCTCTTCCTGTGGGTCGGCCTGCTGGCCGGCCCGCTGCTGCGCGCCTTCCTGCTGGCGCTGCTGCCGCTGCTGCTGACCCTGCTGCTGGGCCGCTTCTTCTGCGGCTGGGTATGCCCGCTCGGCGCCCTGCACCAGTTCTTCACCTGGCTGGGGACGCGGCGGCGCCGGCGCCCGCCGACGATCGCCCGCGGCTGGCTGCGGCCGAAGTACCTGCTCCTGGCCGGCCTGCTGGCCGCCTCGCTGTTCACCGTCCAGCTGCTGGGCTGGCTCGATCCCTTCTCGCTGCTCACGCGCAGCGCCGCCACCGTCGTGTTGCCGGGCGGCAACGCCCTGCTGCAGCAGGCGCTGCAGGCCGGGCCGCGGCCGCTCTACGAGCTGGGACGGCGCGCCCTGCTCACGGTCACGCAGCGCAGCTTCCTGCAGGCGGCCGGCCTCGGCATCCTGTTCCTCGGGCTGCTGCTGCTGAACCTGCGCCGCCGGCGCTTCTTCTGCAACACCCTCTGCCCGCTCGGCGCCCTCTACGGGCTGCTGGCGAAGTTCTCGTTCCTGCGCCTGCGCATCAACGACGCCTGCGTCAAGTGCAACGCCTGCGCCGGCGGCTGCACCTACCAGGGCGGTCCCTACCAGGATTACCTGAAATCGGAATGCCTCTTGTGCGGCAACTGCCTGGCCGACTGCCCAGCCGCCGCCATCGATGTCACGCTCGCCTGGCCCGGGAAGAAGCAGCGCCCGGCCGTCGACCTCGGCCGCCGGCGCCTGCTCGGCGCCGCCGGGGCGGGGCTGGCCGCCGCCGCCCTGCAGCTGGCGTCGCCCTCCCGCCGGGGCGGGACGCACGCCTTCCTGCGGCCGCCCGGCGCCCTGGAGGAGAAGGAGTTCCTGCGCCGCTGCATCCGCTGCGGCGCCTGCATGCAGGCCTGCCCGACCAACGCCCTGCAGCCGGCGCTCTTCCAGGCCGGCGCCGAGGGGCTGTGGACGCCGGTGCTGGTGCCCCAGAGCGGCTATTGCGAGTACGAGTGCCACCGCTGCACCCAGGTCTGCCCGACCCGCGCCATCGCCCGCCTGCGCCTCGAGGAGAAGAAGCAGTTCAAGATCGGCACGGCGGTCATCGACCGCAGCGCCTGCTACACCTACGCCGACGGCTACAACTGCGCCGTCTGCGAGGAGCACTGCCCGGTGCCGGAGAAGGCCATCCGCCTGCGCGAGGTCGAGGTGGAGACCTTCCGCGGCCGCCGGCGGCTGGTCAGGCAGGTCTACGTCGTGCCCGACCTGTGCATCGGCTGCGGCATCTGCGAGAGCGTCTGCCCGCGCAGCGACCGCCCGGCCATCCGCGTCGGCGCCGAGGAGGAGCAGCGGCAGAACCCCGCCGGCTGAGTCTTGACTTGCCGGGCGAAATGGATTAGTTTATGGCCTGAAAGGAGACCCATGAAGCGAATTGCCGCATGCGCGCTGCTGCTCCTGTCCCTGCTGGGGACGACGGGATGCTCGAAGAACAGCCAGGGGAACGTCGTGGTCACCAACACCGGCGTCGTGACCCTGGTGGTGGTGATCGACTACCAGTCGACGACGATCGCCGTCGGCGACAGCGACACGCTCACCCTGAACTGGCCCGGCGGCGATCCCCTCGACCTGGAGCTCTCCTATTTCCCGGTCGGCCAGCCGGCCCGCGCCCGCTATGCGCTGCTGGTGCTCAATCCCGGCGAGACGCGCACCCTGGCGCTGGGCTTCGAGAGCTGAGGGCCGATGGCGGAGCGCAGCCTCATGAAGGTCATCCTCGGCGCCGACCACGCCGGCTTCGCCCTCAAGGAGCGCATCAAGGGCGAACTGCTGCGCCTGGGCCGGGAGATCGAGGACGTGGGCACCCATGCGCCGGACCCGGCCAACTGGGCCGAGTACGGCGCCCTGGCGGCGGCGCGCGTCGCCGCCGACCCGGCGCGCTGCCTGGGCATCCTGGTGTGCGGCTCGGGCATCGGCATGTCGATCGTGGCCAACCGCTTCCCCGGGGTGCGCGCCGCCCTCTGCCACAGCGAGGAGGCCGCCCGCCTGGCGCGGCAGCACAACGACGCCAACGTCCTGGCTCTGGGGGCGCGGATGATCGACCCCGAAACGGCCCTGCGCGTCGTGGCCGTGTTCCTGGCCACCCCCTTCGAGGGCGGCCGGCACCAGGTCCGCCTCGACTACCTGCGCGACCACGTCGAAAAGCCTACGACGTAACCATACATCACGACAACCCAGGAGGTCACATGCCCGTGGACACGAAGGACATTTTCGCCATCGTCGAGAAGCAGAACGAATGGCGGGGAAAGCAGTGCGTCAACCTCATCGCCAGCGAGAACACCCCCAGCCCGGCGGTGCGCTCCATCCAGCTCAACGACTTCATGGGGCGCTACGCCGAGGGGCACCCCAATACGCCCGAGAAGATCAACCGCTACTACCAGGGGACCCGTTACATCGACGAGGTCGAGACCATGGCCGCCCGCGAGATGCGCGAGCTCTTCGGCTGCGCCCAGGCCGAGGTGCGGCCCTACAGCGGCAACAACGCCAATACCGCCATCGCCATGGGCTGGCTGCGCGGCGGCGACGCCGTCATCGCCAACTCCACCGACGCCGGCGGGCACATCAGCCACAACTTCTTCGGCATCATGGGCCGGCGCATCCAGACGCGCGGCCAGGTGCTGAAGCCCGGCAAGGAGAACTCGGTCAAGCTGAGCTTCTTCCCCCTGAGCGCGGACCGCTACCACATCGACGTCGCCAAGTCGCTGGAGCTGATCGAGAAGGTCCGGCCCAACCTGCTGGTCATGGGCAAGAGCCTCTACCTCTTCCCCGACCCGGTCAAGGAGCTGGCGCCGCTCTGCCGCCAGCTGGAGATCCCCATCCTCTACGACGGCGCCCACGTGCTGGGGCTGATCGCCGGCGGCCAGTTCCAGGACCCGCTCGAGGAGGGCGCCACCTGGCTCACCGGCAGCACCCACAAGACCTTCCCCGGCCCGCAGCGGGGCGTCATCCTGGCCAACCTCGACGCCGAGGGCGAGAAGAAGTACTGGTCGGCCGCCGACCGCGGCGTGTTCCCCGGCACCTCCTCCAATCACCACCTCTACAGCCTGCCGGCCCTGGTGGTGGCCACGCGCGAGATGAAGGCCCACGGCAAGGCCTACGCCGCGCAGATCTGCCTTAACGCCGTCGCCCTGGCCAAGGCCCTCGATGCCAGCGGCGTCCCCGTCGAGGCCAAGGAGTTCGGCTACACCCGCTCGCACCAGATCGCGGTCAACGTCTCCGCCTTCGGCGGCGGCGTCAAGGCGGCGCTGGCGCTGGAGGCCAACGACATCATCTGCAACTACAACATGCTTCCCGGCGACCAGGATGCCCAGAATCCCTCGGGCCTGCGCATCGGCACCCCGGAAATGACCCGCTTCGGCATGAAGGAGAAGGACTTCGCCGAGCTGGGCGAGCTCATGGCGGCGGCCATCCGCGGCAAGGCGGTCAAGGACCAGGTGCACAAGCTGCGCGGGCGCTTCCTGGACATGCAGTTCGTCTAGGCGGTGAAGCGCCGCTCCGGGCGGGGGAGGGCCGATTGTCAGCCCTCCCGGCCCATGCTATAATCAGTGCCGATGACCGATCTCAAGTACATCGCCGTGGAGGGACTGGTCAAATCCGGGAAGACGAAGCTGGCCCGGATTCTGGCCGAGGAATTCCAGGCCCGCCTCTTCCTCGACCAGGGGCGTCCGGCCAGCGCCGAGCCGGCGCGTCCCGGCCGCGAGGCGCCGGGCAACCCGCTGCTCAAGGAGTACTACGAGGCCTTCTCCTCGGCCTACAACCCCATGGCCCTGAAGACCCAGCTCATCTTCCTGATCAACCGCTTCAACCAGCAGCTGGAGATGAAGCAGAAGGACCTGTTCCAGAAGACCATGGTCTCCAACTACATCTTCTACAAGGACGGCATCTACGCCCACACCGTGCTCAATGACGAGGACCTCGACATCTACAAGCGCATCCTCGGCGTCTTCGCCGAGCGCATCCACCCCTGCAGCCTGGTCGTCTACCTGCAGACCTCGTTCGCCGAGATGCTGCAGCGCATCCACCGCCTGGGCAGCGAGGCGGAAAAGCGCGTGCCCGGGGAGTACTGGCGGGAGATCTTCGAAGCCTACAACTACTACTTCTTCAACTACAAGCTGTCGCCGCTGCTGGTGGTCAACGTGGAGAAGATCGACTTCAACGACCGCCGCGACGTCGCCGGGCTGATCCAGGAGATCCGCAGCCACAAGAAGGGGAACAGCTACTATGCCCCGGCCTGAGACGGAGAAGCGGACCGCCCTGACCCTGGGGCAGAAGAAGGAGCGCGGCGAGCGCATCGTGGCGGTGACCGCCTATGATTTTCCCACCGCGCGCCTGGCCGACGAGGCCGGCATCGACCTGATCCTGGTCGGCGACTCCCTGGGCATGGTCCTGCAGGGGCACGCCAACACCCTGACGGTGACCCTGGAGCAGATGGTCTACCACACCGGGCTCGTTTCCCGGGCCGAGCCCGCGGCGCTGGTGGTCAGCGACCTGCCCTACGGCTCCTACCACGGCAGCACGGAGCGCGCGGTGGAGAGCGCCTGCCGCTGCGTCAAGGACGGCGGGGCCGAAGCGGTCAAGCTCGAGGGCGGTCGCAAGCGCTTCCGCGCCATCGAGGCCATCCTCGACGCCGAGGTGCCGGTGCTGGCCCACCTGGGGCTGACCCCGCAGTCGGTCCACGCCCTGGGCGGCTTCAAGGTGCAGGGCAAGCTGCGCGAGAAGGCGCGCGAGATCCACCAGGACGCCCTGGAGCTGGAGAAGCTGGGCGTGTTCGCCGTGGTGCTGGAGTCGGTGCCCCAGGAGCTGGCGCGGCGCATCTCCGCCGACCTGCGCATCCCCACCATCGGCATCGGCGCCGGCAGCGGCTGCGACGGCCAGATCCTGGTCTTCCAGGACCTGGTCGGCTTCACCGACCTTTACCTGCCCAAGTTCGTCCGCCGCTACGCCGACACGCGGGGAATCTGGCTGGACGCCCTGCGGCGCTATGCTGGCGACGTCCGCGACGGCTCCTTCCCCGGCGACGCCGAGAGCTACCACCTGGGCCGCGACATCGACGAGTTCCTGAAATGAAGACCTGCCGCACCGTTGCCAGCCTGCGCCGCGCCCTGGCGGCCCGCGCCGGCGCCCGCGTCGGCTTCGTGCCCACCATGGGCTGCCTGCACGAGGGGCACCTCAGCCTGGTGCGCGCCAGCCGCCGCGAGAACGACGTGACCGTGGTCTCGGTCTACGTCAATCCCTCGCAGTTCGCGGCCGGCGAGGACCTGGAGCGCTACCCGCGCGACGAGCGGCGCGACGCCGCCCTGCTGCGCCGCGAGGGGGTGGACGTGCTGTTCCTGCCCGCCGACGCCGAGATGTACCCCGAGCCCTACCGCACCTGGGTCGACGTCGCCGGCCTGGACGACAAGCTGTGCGGCCGCTCGCGGCCGGGCCATTTCCGCGGCGTGGCCACCGTCGTGCTCAAGCTCCTGAACCTGGTGCAGCCGCAGCGGGCCTACTTCGGCCAGAAGGACGCCCAGCAGGCGCTGGTCATCCGCCAGCTGCTCCGCGACCTGCACCTTAGGGTGCGCCTGCGCGTATTGCCCATCGTGCGCGACGCCGACGGCCTGGCCCTCTCCTCGCGCAACCTCTACCTTTCGCCGCAGGAGCGCCGGGCGGCGCTGGCGCTGCCCAAGGCGCTGCGCCGCGCCCGCGAGCGCGTCGCCGCCGGGGAGCGCGACGCCCGCGCCCTGCGCGCGGCCATGGCCGCGGAGATCGCCCGCGAGCCGCTGCTGCAGGTCGACTACATCGCCGTCGTGCGCCTGGACGACCTGGAGGAGGCCGCCGTGGTCGAGCCGGGAAACGCCCTGGTCGCCGTTGCCGTGCGCGCCGGCCGCACGCGCCTGATCGACAACTTCCTCCTCGGAGAGATATCATGCTGATCCCGTTCCTGATCACCAAGATCCACCGGGCGACCGTCACCGCCTCCGACCTGCACTACGAGGGCAGCATCGCCATCGACGAGGAGATCATGGAGAAGGCCGGCCTGCGCGTGTTCCAGAAGGTCGACGTCTACAACGTGAGCAACGGCGCCCGCTGGTCGACCTACGTCCTGCCCTGGCCGCGCGCCAGCCGCGGCATCGTCGTCAACGGCGCCGCCGCCCGCCTGGTGCAGGCCGGCGACCTGCTGATCATCGCCGCCTTCGCCCTGCTCGACGAGAAGGAGCTCAACTCGCTGAGCGCCACGGTCGTGACCATGGGCCCGGGCAACGCCATCGAGAAGATCACCGCCACCAAGCTGTAGGGACCGCGGCCGCATCCGCGGGAAGGAAGCACCATGAAGAAGATACTGGGCCTGGGCAACGCCCTGGTCGACATCCTGGTCCGCATCAGCGACGATGAACTGCTGCGCTCGCTCGACCTGCCCAAGAGCTGCATGACCCTGGTCGACGCCGGCCAGGTCAACGCCATCCTGCGCAAGCTGTCGGGGCTGGAGCCGCAGGAGGCCTGCGGCGGCTCGGCGGCCAACACCATCACCGGGCTGGCGCGCCTGGGCGTCCCCGCCGGCTACATCGGCAAGATCGGCCACGATCCCTACGGCGAGTTCTTCGCCGCCGAGATGCGGCGGCAGGGCGTCGAGGCGCGCATGCTCTTCGGGCTCTCGCAGACCGGGCGGGCGCTGGGGCTGATCACCCCCGACTCGGAGCGCACCTTCGCCACCTACCTGGGCGCCGCCGTGGAGCTCGAGCCCACCGACCTGGCCGCGGAGATGTTCCGCGGCTATGACTATTTCCACATCGAGGGCTACATGGTGCAGAACCACGCGCTGACCCGCGAGGCGCTGCGCCTGGCCAAGGAGGCCGGCCTGGAGGTCTCGCTCGACCTGGCCAGCCACAACGTGGTGCGCGAGCACCTGGATTTCCTGCGCGACATGGTGGGCCGCTACGTCGACATCGTCTTCGCCAACGAGGAGGAGTCGATGGCCTTCAGCGGCGCCGCCTCGCCGGCGGAGGCGCTGGTCACCATCTCGCCCCAGTGCCGCGTCGCGGTGGTCAAGCTGGGAAAGAACGGCTCGCTGGTCAAGGACGGCGGCGGCGAGCACCGCGTGGAATGCATCCCGGCCAGGGCCGTGGACACCACCGGCGCCGGCGACCTCTACGCCGCCGGCTTCCTGTACGGCCTGATGCAGGGCTACCCGCTGCCGGTGTGCGGCCGCATCGGCTCCCTGCTCTCCGGCAAGGTGGTGGAGGTG
>DAHVOV010000057.1 GCA_027318645.1 Candidatus Aminicenantota bacterium | reverse complement strand
CGTCGCCTTCGGCCGCAGCGACCATTTCGGCGGCGCCGTGGGGCCGAAGGACTTCTCCTCGCCACAGGCGGTGATCCACCTCGACCGCATCTACATCCCGGAGGTCATGCCGCGCGTCGCCGTGGAAGCGGTCGTGCTGGGCTATCCTGGCGGCCGCGAGGAAACCATCATCGCCAGCGGCGCGTACCTCATTTTCTGAGCCCCGGGCCGCCGCCGGGCGGGGTTTCCAGGGAGGTGATCATGCGCGTGGCAAGGCTCATTCTTGTTTTCTCCGTGCTGTTCATCCTCGCCGACCGTTGCACCGCCCAGGCGCCCACTGCCGCGGTCTCCGACGAACTGCGGGCCATGACCGACGAGGACCAGCGCATGCGGCAGGCGGAGGGCACCGATCCCCAGGCCCAATACGATGCCGACCAGCGCCATCGCCTGCGGGTGCTGGAGCTTCTGGCCGAAGGCCGGATCCTCCTGCCCGAGGACAAGGTGCGGGCGGCGCTCCTGCTGCAGCACACGAACGCCATTTTCTGCGACGGCCAGTTGAAGAGCGAGAGCCTGGAGAATTACCTGCTCGCCCACTTCCTGGCCCGCTCCGCCGCGCTGGCCGGCCATCGCCCGGCCCGGCGCATGGCCGCCGCAGCCATCGACCGCTACCTGGTCTTCAGCGGCAAGCCGCAGAAGTACGGCACGCAGTACCGCTTCGACGAGAAGGCGGGAAAGGAGGTGCTGCTGGAGATCGATCCGGCAACGACCGACGCCGAGCGCGCCGAATGGGACGTCGAGCCGCTGGCGGTCTTGCGCAACGAGGCGGACGGAAGGACGGCCCCCTAGCGGCGCCCGGCGGCCTATTTTCCATTCCTTGTCTTTCCTATACAATGACGGCATGTCTCCCGACTGGCGCAACCCCAACTACGAGCGCGAGCAACGGCGGCGGCGTACGCTCGTCGCCCTGGCGATCCTCGCCCTGGCCGCCTCAGGAGCGACGGGCTACCTCCTCCTGCGCCAGGGAGAGAGCGCCCCGGCGCCATCCGCGGCCGGGCCCCGTGAGGCCACCCGGCCGGAGGCCGCCGTCCTCTCCCCTGACGGCGGCCAGGAGCATCTCCCTGAGGCATCCTTCCCGCCCGACGGCTGGAGCGCCGGCGATCCCGATGCGCTTTCCGCTCCGGCACCGGCTCCGGCCGCCGGGGAAGCCGCAGGCCCCGAGGCCTTCGCCGCGCTCAAGGCGCGGGCCCTCGCCCTCTATCGCCAGAACGACCTGCAGGGGGCGCGCGAGCTGGCGCAGGCGGCCCTGGCGCTGCGCCGCGACGAGGAGCTGATCGAGCTGCTGCTGAAGCTGCGGCGCGAGATCGCCGTGCAGCGCGACTACGACGACGCGCGCACGGCCAACTTCACCGTGCTCTATGACGGCTACGAGCACGAGGAAATGAAGGTGCTGGTGCTGGACATCCTCAAGTCGGCCTATGCCGACATCGGCAAGGAGCTGGATTATTTCCCCGAGGAGCCGCTCACGGTCATCCTGTACACGGGCAAGGACTTCTCCGATGTCACCCACGCGCCAGGCTGGGCGGGCGGCATGTTCGGCAAGGCCGACGGCAAGATCCGCCTGCCGGTGCACGGCGCCGAGGGCCAGGAGCGGGCGCTGCGCCGCGTCATCCGCCACGAGTACGTCCACGCCCTGGTCCATGCGCTGGCGCCGTCGGCGCCCATGTGGCTGCACGAGGGGCTGGCGCAGTACCTCAGCGGCGACCAGGCGGTGAGCGTCGCCCAGGTGATCCCGCTGCCCATGCTGGCGAACGGGTTCCCCGCCGACGCCCGCGCGGCCTACGCCGCCTACATGGTGAGCCTGCAGGCGGTGACCGACCTGGTCGACGAACGCGGCATGCCGCCGCTGCGCCGCCTGCTGGCCGAGCTGGGCGCGGGCCGGGGGATCGAGCCGGCCTTCGCCGCCGCCTACGGCGAGCCCTTCAGCCGCTGGGCGCGGCAGTGGCGGCCGGTCGAGCGCGGCGAGGAGAGCGGAGGGGAGGCGGATCCCGCGGCCGAAGACGGGGAAGAAGGCGGGGACGAAGACGGGTCTGGGGACAGATCTGTCTAAAAAAACTTTTTAATAAGACGCATGCAGCGGGTAGGACTGAAGCACCAATTTCCAAGCACCAAATTCCAAACAAGCACCAATGTCCCAATGACCAAAACAAAGAGCAAACGCAATCGTGGATAAAATGACGGCACAGGAAGCGTACTATATTTTGGGAAGGCATGATCTCGGTTGAATGCTTTGGTTTAGGTCATTGGAATTTGGAACTTGGAGTTTGTTTGGGATTTGGTACTTTGAGCTTGATGTTTTAGTCTTACGAGAACCAGACCTCGTTTGAAAAAGCGGATGGAATGGCCTCAAAACCCTTCACGGATCAAGCAGTCTGTCCAAAAAGCGATTAATTTTGGACAGCAATGGTCTGGGGACGACCCGCGGCCGCGATAGGCCGCGGCCCCGAGTTGCTCAGCGGCCGGGGAGCAGCAGCGAGCGTAGCAGCGAGAACGCGCGGTCGATGGCCTCATCCTCCAGCAGCAGGGCGAACTCGGTGGTGGTCGACACCACCTCGATGACGTTGATGTCCTCCCAGGCCAGCAGCTTGAGGACCAGGTAGTAGACGCCGGGAACGCGCACGGCCTGCGGGGTCAGGCGCAGGATGACCGCCGACAGGCCGTTGTAGCGGCAGACGAGCGTTTCGCCGCGGAAGATCCGCGCCACCGGGCCCTCCAGGTCGGAGCTGACGATGGCCGTCGTCTCGCTGGCGCCGCTGGAGAAGGTGATGAAGCGGTCCTTGCGCCCCTTGATCTCCTGCAGCAGGCGGATCTGCCGCGGCAGGATGCCCTCCGAGGCGCGGAAGGTGAACTCGCTCAGGTGCGAGCGCACGGTGATGTCGCTGACGAAGCGCGCCATCTCGCCGGGGCGCAGGCGCTTCCTTCCCAGCCGCCCGGCCAGGCGCGCCAGGGCCATGACCAGGGCGGCGTCGCTGACCCCCTTGAGCAGCCTTTTCTCGATGCGCGGGCGCAGCACGCGGGCAAGGGCCGACAAGTTGATGATGCCCAGGGCCAGCCCCTCCTCCAGGAAGGGGGTGTGGGCGACGAGTTGATCCAGGGCGTCGCGGACGGTGATCATGCCGTTTCCTCCCGACGAAACCGATGTTATAAATATAACAGAAAATTAAATATTAAACAAATATATCGTATAAATTGACTCCCCGGGCCACGGCGCTACAATCACGGCGGCGATCATGCCAGGAGGTGCACGATGACCATCGAGGTTCCCTGCCCCAGCTGCGGGGTTACGAAGGAGCTGCCGGAGGACGCCGTTCCCGGGACGCGGCGCTGGTGCCGCGATTGCGGCGCCGTCCTGGAGCTGGTGGCGCTGCAGCCGCCGGCGGCGAAGAGCGTGCCGCGCTGCGCCGAGGACTTCGGCATATGAGGCCCGCTGCCGGGGGGGCGGCGCGCATCGGCGTTCTCGACGCCACCCTGCGCGAGGGCGAGTAATACTGCCAGGTCAGGTCGAGATCCACGAGCGACTGCATATCGAAAACGCCCTGATACTGGAGGTT
>DAHVOV010000056.1 GCA_027318645.1 Candidatus Aminicenantota bacterium | reverse complement strand
ATTCCCGATTTGTCCGCCATGCTCCTGACAACGATGGTGCCGTCTTTGCCGATGGCATCGATCGCGTTGTTCACCAGGTTCAGGACCACATGCTGCAGCTGGGCCTGGTCGCCGGCGATGATCGGCAGACTCTCCGTCAGGTCCGTCTGGATGTCGATGTTGTTGTTGCGGGCGAAAGTTTCGAGGATGTCGGCCACGTTGTAGGGCAGGGCCGGGTCGCCGGGCTGGATGTCGATCGAGCGCTGGAAGTTCTCCACCGCCGGCTTCCACTGCTCCTGGCGCAGGTAGACGTCGCCGATGCCGGCGTAGACCAGCGAGGCGGTGGTGTTGCCCTTCAGCTCGGGGTTCTCCTTGGTGACCTCGGCCAGGACCTTCTGGTACTCGGCCAGGGCCTCCTGGTAGTCGCCCATCTCGGTCATGCAGTTGCCGATGTAGACGCCGATCTGGTAGTTGGCCGGGTTCTTCTGGGAGAACTCCTGGTACAGGGCCAGCGCCTCGGCGTACTGGCGCTTGTCGAACAGGTCGTGGGCGCGCAGGATGGCGTCGCGGTTGGGGTCGCCGGCAAAGCCGCTGCCGCCCTTCTTGAGCACCAGGTGGATCTCCGGGTTGGGCTTGGCGCCGCTGACCGGCTGCTGGGTGGTGGTGGAGGCGTAGCCCTCCAGGGCGCCGGTGACCTGCACCGTTCCCTTGCCAAGGCCGAGGAAGCCCCACTGCCCCTTGACGTTGGACCGGGTCTCGCGGGTATTGTTGAACTCCAGGTACTTCAGGGTGATGAGCGCGTTCTCCAGCGGGGCGCCGTTCTCATCGACCACGGTGCCGGTGAGGCGGCCGCTGCCCCGGCCCTCCTGGGCGGGAAGCGCGACGGCGACGGCCAGCAGCAGGGCGCCGGCCAGGACGAGACGGATCGTGTTGCGCATGGATATCCTCCTTATCTTAGTTCGACGGTTCGCTTCACTTTTTTTTCACCGCCAGGAACAGGCGGTTCGAGCGGCCGCTGACCTGGTCCGAGACCAGCAGGTCGACCTGGTTGCGGCCCGGCGCCAGCGGGATGGCCCACTCCAGCTCCAGCTTCTCCTTCGCCTGCCCCGGGGTCCCGAGCGGCACCCGCTGCTCTTCCTGGCGGGTGGCGATGCTGCCGCCGGGCTGGTAGACGTTCACCGCCATCTGCACGCGGGCGACATAGGAGCCGTCGGGGGCGATCTCGTAGCGCAGCTCCCGGGCGGCGATGACGACGCGCACGGTGCCGCGGGCGGCGTCGATATCGGCCTTGAACGGCAGGAACGGCTCCTCGGCGGACTCGGCGCCGTCGCGGATGAAGCGGGTCTTGCCGGCCTTCAGCAGCGTCAGCAGCCGAGGCGAGGTGCGGGCCATGTCCAGCTCGTAGATGCCGAAGCCCTGGCGGTCGATGAAGACGACGTTGATGCTCAGCAGGGGATAGGGCCAGACGATGACGCCGGCGGTGGTGTCGCCCTGCGAGTCGCGGATATAGGGGGAGGCGCTGGGGTAGGGCGTCGCGCCGGCGGTCATGGTGTCGGGTGGCCCCAGCACCAGGTAGATCATGCCCCGCGCCGTGTCCCAGCCCGGGCGGTTGCCCTCGCGCAGGTAGCGGTTGACGAACTCGAAGCGCTCCTGCAGCTCCTCGCGGAACTCGTTCTCCGTCGTGTTGGGTTCAGGGTCGCGGATCTCCCAGAAGGCGTCGATGAACTGCCGGCGCTGCTCGGGGGTGGCCAGGTTGCGGAAGCGCTTGTCCTCGTCGCGGGTCATGAAGTAGCGCGCCATGCGGTAGAATTCCTCGCTGTCGGCGTCGAGCTTGGGCGCCGCCGCGACGGGCGGCCGCAGCGCCAGGCCGAGGGCCAGGACGGCGCAAAAGAGGACAATGAAGCGCTTCATGGGGCCTCCGTCTGCTTGAGCACGGCGGCGATGTCGGGCTGCGCCGCCTTGATCTTCAGCGACGCCGCAAGCGCCTTGCGCGCCTCCTGGGGATTGCCCAGGCGCAGCAGCGAAAGGCCCAGGGCGTTGAGCACCGAGATGTCGCTGTCGTAGAGGGCGTTGGCCCGCAGCAGGTCGTCGACGGCCTCCTGCCAGCGGCCGAGGCGGTACAGGGCCTTGCCGCGCAGGGCGAAGCGGTCGAAGGCATGCGCGCCCTGCTCCGGCAGTGGGGCGGACACCTCCAGCGCCCGCTC
>DAHVOV010000041.1 GCA_027318645.1 Candidatus Aminicenantota bacterium | reverse complement strand
GCATCATCTGCTCCAGCACATGGTCGACCATCGGACGGCCGTGCAGCAGGGCCATGGGCTTCTCGGTGCCTAGCTCCCTTATCCTGGTCCCCCGCCCTCCAGCGGTGATCAGCGCGGCCACGCTCATACCGCCGCCCCCAGCAGAAGCAGGGCGATCAGCACCACCGGCCGGCATATCTCGTTCGTCGCGCCCATGAATGCGTCCCGCGGCTCCGCTCTCTAACCGCGCGAGAGAGGGAAGAGCGAGGCCGGGCGTCGCCCCGCGCACGGGCGAAGGAGGCGGGGAAAACGGAACGACCGGCGGGGGCGTCCGCCGCTGGGACGGAAGCCCCCGCCGCGGGGGGGAGGGGTCAGTTCTTCTTCTGCTTGTGCAGCCGGGCGACGATCTTCTCCATCTCGCCGACCAGGCTGTCGAAGCGCTTCAGGGCGATGACGTAGGGCTCGGGGCCGGCCATGTCGACGCCGGCCTTCTTCAGGATGTTCAGCGGGTAGTCGCTGCCGCCCGCCTTCAGCACCTCCAGGTAGCCGTCGCGGGCGCGGGCGTCGCCCTGGGCCACGCGGTCGCTGAGCGCCAGCGAGGCGATGATGCCGGTGCTGTACTGGAAGACGTAATAGTTCATGTAGAAATGGGGGATGCCGCTCCACTCGTTCTGGATGTAGTCGCCCACCTGGCAGACGCCCCGGTCGTGGCCGTAGTACTGGCGGGTCAGCTCCAGGTACTTCCGGTCCAGCCAGTCGGCGGTCAGGGTCTGGCCCTGCTCCACCCGCTGGTGCATGGCCAGCTCGAACTCGGCGAACAGCGTCTGGCGGAACAGGGTGCCGCGGAAGCCGTCGAGGTAGTTGTCCAGGATGTAGAGCTTGAACAGGTCGTCCTTCTCGCTCTTGAGCAGGTGGTGCATCAGCAGGTGCTCGTTGAAGGTCGAGGCGATCTCGGCCAGGAAGGTCGTGTAGTCGGCGGTGGGGAAGGGCTGGCTGCGGTCGGAGAAGTAGGAGTGCATGGCGTGGCCGAGCTCGTGGGCGGTGGTGGCCACGGCGTCGTAGTCGCCGTTGTAGTTGAGCTTGATGTAGGGATGGACGCCGTAGACGCCCCCCGAGTAGGCGCCGCTCTCCTTGCCCTTGTTGGGGTAGAGGTCCATCCAGCGCTCGTCGAAGGCGCGGCGCAGGCCGGCGGCGTAGTCGGGGCCGAGCGGCTTCAGTGCCGCCGTGATCAGCCGGCGGGCCTCGTCGAAGGTGTAGGTCTTCTCGATGGCCTGGACCGCCTGGGCGTAGACGTCCTCGTAGCGGAACGTCTCCAGGCCGAGCATCTTCTGCTTGAGGGCCAGGTAGCGCTGCAGGGCGGGGAGGAAGGCGTGCACCTGGCGGATCAGCTGCTGGTAGACCTCGGGCGAGATGTCCTCGCCGAAGAGGCGGGCGCTCAGGCAGTCGGGGTAGCGGTGGGCCTGGGCGGAGAAGAAGTGCTGCTTCATGGCGCCGTCGATGAGGATGGCCATGGTGTTCTCGAAGTGCTTCTGGTTCTCCCAGAACGACGTCATCACCAGGGAGCGGTCGGCGGCGTTCTTCGAGCCGCGCAGGCGCTGGTAGGCGGCCTGGTCGAGCAGCACCTTGCTGCCGTCGGCCAGGGTGACCTCGGATCGCGGCAGCTCGACGTTGTTGAGCATGCCCGAGGCGTTCGCCGGCACGCCGCTGAACAGGTGGGTGAGGGCGACGATGCGCTGCGGCTCGCCGGGCAGGACGTGCTCCTTCTCGCGCAGGATGCCCTCGACGGCGAAGCGGTAGGCGTCCAGCTTCGGCTCGGCCTTGCGGAAGGCGGCGAACGCCTCCGCGCCCAGGGCCAGGATGTCGGGCTGCATGAAGGCCAGCTTGGCGTTCAGCTGCACGAAGCCGGTGCGCACCTCGCCCACCATGGCCTGGAGGCGGGTGTTGCCCATGTCGGTGTCGGCCTGGTGGCTGGCGTAGGCCATCAGCCGCGCCCCCCTCATCTGGATGGCGCTGACGAGGTCGAGCAGGGACAGCATGGCCGCCGGCGAGGCGGTCCAGCCCCTGGCGGCCTCGTCGATGCGGGCGATGTCGGCCGTCACCCGCTCCTTCTCGGCGCGCCAGTCGGCCTCGCTGGCGTACAGGTCCTCGATCTTCCAGGTGTGCTCGACCGGGACCTCGGCGCGGGGCTTCAGGGAGTAGTCGGGGACCTTCTTCATCTCATCGGCCGCTGCCAGCCGGCCCGGCAGCAGGATGGCGCAGAGCGCCAGGAAAACCAGCGGTTTGCGGTTGCGCATGATCGTTTCTCCTTTGCGTCATGGTGCGGATGGGATTATACGGGATTGCGGGCGCAGGGTTCAACGCCCCCCGGCGGCGAAGCGTCCACCACGACCTGCGAGGCTTTTCCTGCCTCGCAGTCGTGGATTCAATGGCCGCCGGGGCTTTACCACAAGCGGAGCTTCCTCTCCGATCCGCGAGGCTGCTACTGCCTCGCGATCGGAGTTTCACTTGCCGCCGGGGCTTCCCCGGCAGCGATGATTTCGCCCCGATGTGCGGGGCTTTGCCTGCCTCGCTGTCGGGGACGAGGTCCAGCGCCTGCGGCCAGACCGGCAGGGAGACCGACC
>DAHVOV010000029.1 GCA_027318645.1 Candidatus Aminicenantota bacterium | reverse complement strand
GGCGGCGCCGAACGCGACCTCGTTCCCGGCCGCGGCCACGAAGGCCTCGCGCAGCAGGACGGTCTGCAGGACCATGGCGAACGCGCCCAAAGAGCCGTAGGCCAGCGGAATGAGCCAGACCATGAAAGAATTATAGAGTGACGAGTGACAAGTGACAAGTGACGAGGAAAAATAGAACTAGGCGTACGGCGTACGGCTGACGGCGTACGGCAACCGCACGAACCGTATCCATAACAGAGGAATTTCCGTAGCGCGTTTGATCAAGAACTCCGTGATGCGTAACGCGCGATGAGGAAAAATGGAACTAGGCGTACGGCATACGGCTGACGGCGTACGGCAACAGCATGATCCGTGCTTCAAAAACAAGCGAAAAGGCTCCATGTACCAGGTTCCATGTTCGAGCTGCATTCTTCGCTCTTCGCAGCAGCGAGAGATCGGTTCATGCTGTTCCTAACACAAACACTAACACTAACACATAGAAATCGTTTCCAGATTCCCTGCTGACACTTTCGCTGACACCATAAGATCGTTATTGCTGTTACCGTCCGCCGTCAGCCGTACGCCGTCAGCCGAGCACTGCCTTCAGTCCTACACCTGCCAGTTGGACGCGTATTCCCTCTCCGTCGGCACGGTCAGGGACAGGGGGTCGCGGGCGGGGATGGACTGGAAGGGGCTGCCGGCGAACGACCAGTGCAGCTGCAGGCGCAGCACGTCGCCGGCGGCGGCGCCCAGCGAGGCCAGCGGCACCTGCAGCTCGATGATGCGGCCGGCGGCCGCCGCGGCGCCGGGGACGAGGCCGCCGGCCTGGGCGGACGCTCCGGCAATGACGATCTCGGGCCCCTGGGATGAGGCCTGGCCGCCCCGCTCCCGGCTCAGGCAAAGGCGCAGGGAGAAGCCGGTCTCGAAATAGGTGCGGGCGTTCTTCTTGGTGTCGATGCGCAGGAACAGGTTCTTCTCATCGAAGCCGAAATAGAGCGTCTTGACCAGCGGATTGGCGATGTTCATCGCCCCGCCGTAGGCGAGGACGTCGATGCGCCCGGCGCCGAGCCACTCGAAGAAGCCGGTGACCTCGCCGTCGATCCGCGCTTTCACGGCCTCGCGCGGCGGCACGACCTGCAGGCGGTCGGCGGGGACGGCGGCCGGGATGGGGGCGAGCAGGGCCGCGGGCGGCTTCAGGCCGAGCAGGTCGTAGGCCTTGCGCAGGTTCAGGCGGAACAGGCTGTCGAAGACGTCGATGTCGGGCGTGAAGTTCTCCCGGCCGTACCACCAGTACCAGTCGCTCCCCTCGGCGACGTGGAGCCGCTCCTCGACCTCGGCCGCCGTTTCCGGGGCCAGCGTCGCCCGCGAGGCCTGGAAGGCGTCGCGCGCCTCCTTCAGCAGCTCCCAGCCCTTCTGGTCGTCGCGGTCGCCGATCCAGATGTCGAAATTGGCGTTGATCCAGGAGCCGCTGCGCAGCCTGGCCAGGGGACGGGCGTCCGCGGCGGCGGCCGCCTGCGAGAAGGTCACCGTCTCGATGTCGGGATCGCCGGCAAGGAGGCGGTAGAGCTCGCGCAGGAAAGCCCGCCCCGAGCCGGGGTAGAATTCCCAGGCGTTCTCGCCGTCGAGGATGATGGGGATGGTCATGCCGGCCGGCCCGGCGGCGGCGATGGCGCGGATACGCCGGAGCAGGTCGGCCGCCGCCTCCGCGGCGGGGAGCTTCTGGTAGTAGAAGCCGATCAGGTCGGAGAGCAGGTGATCGCGGAAGAAGACCTTCAGCGGCACGCCGGCGAGCGCATAGGGGGAGTAGAGGGCGCCCGGGTCGATGACCGCCAGGCGGTCGTCGCGCTCCAGGGGGCGCGGCAGCGAGCGGCTGAGCACGCCCTCGTCGGACGCGGTCCAGGCGACGCCGGCGCGGGCCAGCAGGCGCAGCGCCGCCTCGGACACGCCGCCCTCGGGCGGCCAGATGCCGCGCGGGCGGGCGCCGAAGGTCCGCTCCATGAATGCCAGGCCCGACTGCAGCTGCGCCCAGGCGTCCTCCTCCCAGCAGAAATCGAGGTCGTAGGGGGCCAGGCGCTCGTTGGCCTTGCGGCCGGCCTGCGGGTCGAGCAGCAGGGGCAGGATCGGGTGGTAGAAGGGGCTGGTGCACAGCTCCGCCTGGCCGCGCTCCTGCAGGCGCCGGTAGGTCGGGACGATGCGGCGCAGGATCTCGTCCTCCACCTGGGCGAGCGTCGCCTTGTCGGCCTCGCTGAAGCCCTGCCCCTTGCGCAGCAGGCCGGCCACGCGGGGATCGCCCTCCTTGTAGGACTCGTCGACGTAGGTCAGCTGGAACAAGGCCTGCAGGTCGCGCAGCTCGTCGGCGTTGAACACCAGGCTCCAATCCGGGTCGGGCGAGCCCGACAGGCGCTCCATCTTGCGGCGGTACAGGTGCTCGTAGCGCCGGTAGGGCCTTATGTGGGTGTCGTGGTGGATGGAGAAGAAGTGGCGCACCAGGAACTGGACCTCGTCGGGCGACAGCTCCGCGGCGGGCCTGCGAAAGGCCTCGGCGAAGGGGTCGGTGGCGCCGGCGAGGTACTGCTCGAGGCCCGCCAGCAGGGAGGGCACCAGGTTGAAGGTCAGGCGCAGGGCGGGGAACTCCTCCAGCAGGGCGGCCATGCCGAAGTAGTCCTTCAGCGCGTGCAGGCGCAGCCAGGGCAGGTCGAAGCGGCCGCTGTAGGGGTTCCTGTAGCACGGCTGGTGCATGTGCCACAGGATGGCCAGGCGGACCTTAGGAGGCATCTCCTTTCTGCTGCAGCTCGTAGAGCACCCCGGAGAAGCTCTTGGGGTGGGCGAAAGCGATGCGGGCGCCGTGGGCGCCGTGGCGCGGCTCGCGGTCGAGCATCTGCACGCCGCGGGACTGCAGGGAGTCGATCTGCGCGCGCACGTCGTCCACCTCGAAGGAGACGTGGTGCAGGCCGCCGCCCTTCTTTTCGATGAAGGCGCTGATGGGCGAGTCGGCCGCCAGCGGCTCCAGCAGCTCGATGTGCACGTCGCCGGCCTGGAAGAAGGCCACGGTCACCTTCTGCTCGGGGACGACCTCGGTGCCGAGGAACGTCAGCCCCAGCACGTCGCGGTAGCGGGCGATCTCCTCCTGCAGGTTGCGGACGGCGATGGCGATATGGTCAATTTTTTTTATCATGGAGTCCTCCTTTCTTCAGCAGCTCCAGGATGCGCTCGGCCGCGTGCAGGGGATTGTCCTCGCCCTCGCCGCGGGCCAGGGCGGCGGCGGCGGGGTCGAGGCGCAGCGCCTCCTGGATGCGCTCGATGACGATCTTCTCGATGTAGCTGGCCTTCATGCGGGCGGCCTTGTCGCGGATGTGGCCGTCCTGCGCCTGCCGGAAGCGGCGGATCCCCGCCAGCAGCTCGCGGATGCCGCGGTCCTCTTTGACCGACGTGGGGAAGACCAGGGGATCGCGCCCCGAGAGGGCGAAGTAGTTGCGGATCTCGGCCACCTTGTTGTCGGCGCCGGCCAGATCCGCTTTGTTGACGACGAAGATGTCGGCGATCTCGATGATGCCGGCCTTGAAGATCTGGATCTCGTCGCCGCTGTCGGGGTTGATGACCATCAGCACCACGTCGGCGACGTTGACGATGTCCACCTCGGACTGCCCGACACCCACCGTCTCGATGATGATGACGTCCTTGCCCGAGGCCTGGAGCAGGTCGACGATCTCGTGGGTGGAGAGGCTCAACCCGCCGAGATGCCCGCGGTTGGCGATGCTGCGGATGAATACGCGGGGGTCATTGCTGTGCTGGATCATGCGCAGGCGGTCTCCCAGGAGGGCGCCGCCCGAGAGCGGGGAGGACGGGTCGACGGCCAGGACCGCCAGGTTCAGCCCCTCATCCCGCAGCCCGGCGATCATCTTCTCGATCAGCGAGCTCTTGCCGCTCCCAGGTGCCCCGGTGATGCCGATCTTGAGCGCGGTGCTCGGTAGGGGGTAGATGCCGTCAAGGAGCTTTTTGTAGTCCTTTTTGCGGTTTTCGACCAGCGAGATGGCCTTTGCCAGGGCGACCGGATCGTTCTGCTTTAAACGGGGCAATAAATCGGGAATTTTCATCTTTTTAAATCATATCCCATTCTTTGGCTAAAATCAAGCGTGGTACTATTAATGAAATTGATAATAGTACGCTAAGATATACTTAATAAAATAATAATTAGATTTGTTGACAGAAATGAATTTTCACTCTATATTTATGCCTGTAAGAAAACCAAGGAGGTTAAAATGAAGATAACCAAATGGCAGCCCTATTCGGACCTGGTGAATTTCGCCGACCGCTGGAACCGGTTCTTCAACGAGGACTTTTACGACGAGCCGGCCAAGAGCGGCCTAACCCCGAGCGCCTGGAGGCCCATGACCGACATCTACGAGACCAAGGACTCCTACGTGTTCAAGGTCGAGCTTCCCGGCTTCCGGAAGGAGGACATCAAGGTCGAGTTCGCCAACGAGACGCTCACCCTGCGCGGCGAGCGGAAGCAGGAGGAGGAGACCAAGAACGAGAACTGCCACCGCCTGGAGCGGAGCTACGGCATGTTCGAGCGCTCCTTCACCATTCCCAAGAACGTCGACCCCAAGAAGATCGACGCCACGCTGAAGGACGGCGTCCTGGCCCTGACCATCCCCAAGGTGGAGGAGGCCAAGACCAAGGCCATCCCCATCAACGTCAAGTAAGAGCTGAAAAAATGGCGGCATCGGGTGATGCCGCCATTTTTTTATCTACGTGACGAGTGACGAGTAACAAGTGACGAGGAGCAGCAATGGAGCGGTTACTTGCAGTTTCTCTTTTCTTGTCACTAGTCACTTGTCACTTGTCACTGAGACCATTATAATTCTCACATGAAACGGGAGATCTTCGTCGGCAGCGTGGGAATCGGCGGCGGCCATCCCGTTTCCATCCAATCGATGACCAACACGCCCGCCCGCGACGTCGAGGGGACGCTGCGCCAGATCCGCCGCCTGAAGCGGGCCGGCTGCGACCTCGTGCGCGTCGCGGTGCCCGAGCGGCCGGCCCTGGCGCCTTTCCGCCGCATCGTGGCCGGCGCGGCGCTGCCGGTCATCGCCGACATCCACTTTGACGCCGCCCTGGCCCTCGGAGCGCTCGAGGCCGGTGCCCACGGCATCCGCATCAATCCCGGGAACATCGGCGGCGACGCGAAGCTGAAGGAGGTCATCCGCCTGGCGGCGCAGCGCCGCGTTCCCATCCGCATCGGCGTGAACGCCGGGTCGCTGGAGAAGAAACACCGCGGCCTGCCGCGGGCCGAGGCCATGGTGCGCTCGCTGCTCGACCGCGTCCGCTTCTTCGAGGACCAGGGCTTCCGCGACCTCAAGCTGTCGCTGAAGTCGCACGACGTCGCCGAGACGGTGGCCGCCAACCGCATGGCCGACCGCGCCTGCGACTACCCGCTGCACCTGGGCGTGACCGAGGCCGGCACCTACCTCGACGGCGGCATCCGCTCGGCCGTGGGCATCGGCAGCCTGCTGCTCGACGGCATCGGGAATACCATCCGCGTGTCGCTGACCGCCGACCCCGTGCGCGAGATCGGCATCGCCCGGCGCATCCTCGCCGCGGTCGGGCTCGGCCGCAACGGCATCGACCTCGTCTCCTGCCCGACCTGCGCCCGCACGTCGGTGGACCTGATCCCGCTGGTCGCCGAGTTCGAGCGCCGGGCGGCCCGCCTGCGCCTGGACCGCCGCCTGCGCGTGGCCCTCATGGGCTGCGAGGTCAACGGCCCCGGCGAGGCGGCGGGCGCCGACCTGGGGCTCGCCTTTTCCCGGCGCCACGGCTTCCTGTTCCGCAAGGGGCGGATCGTGGGCAGGGTCAGCGCCGCGAAGGCCATCCCGGCGCTGCTGGAGATGATCAGGGAGATGGCGGCGGAGGGGAAGGATGGCTGACATCGTCACCTGCCCGGCCTGCGGCGCCCGCAACCGCGTCCGCCCGGGAATGCAGGGCACCCCCTTGTGCGGCCGCTGCAAGAAGCCGCTGCCGGCGCCGCGGAAAGGGGAGATCCGCGTCCTCGGCGCGGACAGCTTCGAGTCGGCGATCCGCCTCAGTCCCCAGCCGGTGCTGGTCGATTTCTGGGCCTCGTGGTGCCAGCCCTGCCGGCTCATGTCCGCCGTGCTGGAGAAGTTCGCCGCCGTCCGCGACGACGTCATCCTGGCCAAGGTCGACATCGACGCCGAGCCCGGCCTGGCATCGCAGTTTCAGATCTTCGGCGTCCCCACCCTCGTCCTCTTCGTGAAGGGGCGCGAGGCGCACCGCCTGAGCGGCGCGGTCAGCGAGGCCCAGTTGGCGCAGGAGTTCGCTCCCTGGCTTTTGAAGAAATAACCAAGCGAACTCTAAGTGATAGTGGTAGTGCTTGTGGTAGTAACAGCAAAATAAACGAGCTATTTGCCTTGATGAGTGATTGGAACGTCAGAGATAGATCTATTGCGATTCCTCGTCACTCGTTACTCGTCACTTGTCACTTAGCTCAAGCAAGTTTACGCCCGCCGCCGAGTTCCGGTAGTCCCTCAACGTGGCACGTGGTACGTGGAACCTCAGTCCTCGGATTATCTCGCGGTCAGCTTGAGATTGCTGGGCGCCCCGGTGCAGTCGAAGCCGTTCTTGGTGCGCGTGTCGGTGTATCCCGCGGGCCCGGGGAACTTCACCGAGTAGGTGAAGGAGGCCGAGGCCTTGGCCTGGGCCGGTACGTCGGCCGAGAAGGTGTAGCTGGTGTTGGCCGCCACGGTGAACTGCTGGGTGGCGCTGCCCTTGCTCGAGCTGATGGTCATGCCGATCTTGCCGGCGCCGCCGATGTTCTTCACGTAGCTGAAGAAGCGGAAGCCGTTGGCCAGCGTGCTCTCCTGCGTGCAGCCCGGGCAGGTCTCCTGGACGAAGCTGGGATTGTCCTGGTCGTCGCCGCCGTCATCGTCGCCGCCTCCCGTCTTGCAGGAGAAAGAGCCCAGCAGCGCGACCGCGACAGCCAATCCCAGCACCAGCCATAGCCGTTTCGTCTTCATGTGAACTCCTTGCCGAAGAGGGGAGCGCTTCGGGGC
Source organism: Candidatus Aminicenantota bacterium (assembly GCA_027318645.1). Taxonomy (GTDB): domain Bacteria; phylum Acidobacteriota; class Aminicenantia; order UBA2199; family UBA2199; genus UBA2199. The sequence continues at coordinate 1,327 of DAHVOV010000029.1, read as the reverse complement.
CGCCATCCCCGGCGCTATTCTGTGCAAACAGGAATAAAAAGTCAACATGAATGACTGGCAACGAGGTTCCACAAAAGGCTTTTCAGGCAAACCTTACAGTCCATCGAGGTTCCACGTTCCAGGTACCACGTACCACGTTCAGATAAAAGCATTGAAAAAGCGCCTTAACATGGAACTTGGTACGTGGTACGTGGAACCTTGAAGGACCGTCGGACTGTAAGCTCTGACTAGTTCTGGATCTTAATTGTTCGCTGCGTGGAACCTTGAAGGACCGTCGGATTGTAAGCTCGGACTAGTTTCGTTCTTTTTTGTTCGGCACGTCGAACCTTGAAGCCCTGCAAGCACCTATTTGTCTGTAATCTTTTCGTATAAGTTCAGCGCGTAGTTGTCGGTCATGCCGGCGATGAAGTCGATGATGCGCCGCCCCAGGCTGTCGCCGGCGGGAAAGGGATTGACGAACTCGGCGGGCGCGCGGGCGACGTGGGCATGGATGGCCAGGAGCACCTCGCGGATCTTGGCCTTCTCGATGATCCGTTCCTCGCGCGAGTAGACGTTGCGGAACAGGAAGGAGCGCAGCCGCAGCAGCTCGGCGAACACCGGCGCCGAGACGGCGATGGCCTCCAGGCCGTTCTCCAGCGTGGCGTCGATGACGTCGATGACGATGGTGTCGATGCGCTTGGCGTACTGGCTGCCCAGCAGCTTGCGGCTCGGCTCGGGGATGTCGCTGTCGGCGATGATGCCGGCGCGCTTGGCGTCGTCGATGTCGTGGTTGACGTAGGTGACCATGTCGGCCAGGCGCACGATCTGCCCCTCCAGGGTGAGCGGCAGCAGCTTGCGGTCCTTGGGGATCACCTCGCCCTGGCCCTTGGAGTGCTTGAGGATGCCGTCGCGCACCTCGCGGGTGAGGTTCAGCCCCTGGCCGTCGTTCTCCAGCTTCTCCACCACGCGCAGGCTCTGCTCGTAGTGGCGGAAGCCGCCCGGGCACAGCTTGTCCAGCACCGCCTCGCCGATGTGGCCGAAGGGCGTGTGCCCCAGGTCATGGCCCAGGGAGATGGCCTCGGTCAGGTCCTCGTTCAGGTTCAGCGCCCGGGCGATGGTGCGGGCGATCTGGCTCAGCTCCAGGGTATGGGTCAGGCGCGTACGGTAATGGTCGCCCTCGGGAGAGATGAACACCTGGGTCTTGTGCTTCAGGCGGCGGAAGGCCTTCGAGTGCAGGATGCGGTCGCGGTCGCGCTGGAACTCGGTGCGCACCGGCGAGGGACGTCATACTTGACCTTCTCCGGGGCAAAGCGGCGGTTCATCTCATCGAAGAACTTGCGGGCGCACT
>DAHVOV010000202.1 GCA_027318645.1 Candidatus Aminicenantota bacterium | reverse complement strand
GATCTGGTCCGCTGCCGGTGGCCTGTGCCCACAGGTAACTCTTCGTCTGCGCCTTCTTGCCCGGCTCCTTCAGCACCTGGATCGTCGTCTCGTCGGCGCTGTACTCCAGGTTGAGGGCGACCGGCCAGTCGGCCTCCAGCTGCTCGAAGCTGGTGTAGCCGGGGATGGCCGTGGCCACCGGGGGCAGCCGCAGCGCCCACTTGAGCAGCGCGCTGTGCCAGATGGCCCCCTCATAGTAGCGCGCCTGCACCGCGGGCGACTGCGCCTCGCGGTACCAGGCCTGCTTGCACTGCGTCTTCATCGCCACCAGGCCGATGCCGGCCTTGGCCGCCTTGTCCATGGCCGCCAGCAGCGCCTTGTCGTCGGCCATGGAGTAGTTGATCGCGGTGAGGATGACGTCGAAGCGGCCCATGGGCACGGCGGCCTCGATGCACTCGGCCATGCCCTGGTGGGTGGAGAAGCCCACAAAGCGTGCCTTTTTAGACTTTTGCGCCTTGTCCAGGGCCGAAAGCAGTCCCGGCCGCTTGAGCAGCGCCGGGTCGCTGACACTGTGGATGTAGAGGATCTCGACATGGTCGGTCTGCAGGCGGGCCAGCGACTGGTCGAGGCGCGCCAGGAACTCCTCCTCGACCAGCTTCGCCCCCATCTGGTCCATCATCTCGGGCCGCCCCGGCGGCACCTTGGTGGCGATCACCGCCTGGTCGCGGGCATTCAGCTCCTTCAGCACGGCGCCGACCATCTCCTCGTTCCGGCCGCGCTGGTAGCCCCAGGCGGTGTCGAAGTGGCGGATGCCCATCTCGAAGGAGCGCCGGACCAGCGCCGGGTTGTCGGCGTTCATGACGCCCATGGAGACGACGGGCACGCGGATGCCCGTCCGCCCCAGCACGCGCATGATGGGCTGCTTCCCCGCTTTCGCGGGCTTTTCGGGGCTCGGCTGGGCCTGGCCCTGGGCGGTCTGGGCGCCCAGCGGCAACCCGGTTTTCGCCAGCAGCCCGGCCGCGGCCCCGGCCGCAGTCGTGAGCAGGAATTCTCTTCTGTTATAGCCTTTATTTTCTTTTTTCACGGTCCCTCCTTGGTTTCGGGAGTACAGCGGCAGATATTGTACCTTCAGTGAGATGAAAAATGCAACGCTCTCCAGGAAAAAGAGAGGGAAGTCAACGGGAATACAGAGTAAAAAGACATTTGGGGAATATTACAGGGAAAGTTCGGGAAATGACTTTTCCCACTCTCTCTTCCCTATCTCTTCCCTCTGCCTTTCCCTCTCTCTTCCTGGTCTTACTCCCTGTTGATGAACTTGCGGACCTCCGCCTCCAGCTCGTCGGCCTTCTGCAGCGCCTTTTCCTCGGTCAGGCTCGCCTTGAGCTCGGTCAGCTTTTCCAGCAGCGCCTCGGCCTGGCGGTTGGCGGCATCGGTGCCGCTGGTCATGTCCATGCCGCTGATGCCGGCGGTCCGCGCCGCCTCCCCGGCCTGCTTTTTGATGCTGGAGAGCTCGTCGGCCAGGGCCTGCACCATCCTGGTCTCCTCGCTCTGCTCCCCCTTCACGAACTTCTGGTAGGCCAGGTAGCCCGCCGCCACCACCAGCACCAGAATCAGCAGTTTTTTCATCGCTTCCTCCTCATGCTGATTCTATGCCCATTGAACCACACATTCAAGGAGCTGGATCTACAGTGACAAGTGACGAGTGACAAGTGACAAGGAATCGCACGATCCGGGCTTGATTAAAAGAGAGGAGAAAATGACCGGAATCCTTGGCTATGAGCCGGATCCTTGCTGTTCCTCGTCACTCGTCACTGGTTACTCGTCACTGAGCCTCTTTCAATCACCTGTGAAATCAGGTCCAGGTCCTCGGGGTCCGCCGCCGCAAAGCAGACCCGCCCGACGCCGGCCGGGATCAGGTCGTAGTAGGCGCGCAGCTCCTCCAGGGGGATGGGCTCGCTGCTCTTCCAGTCGCGCACCTGCAGCTTGGCGACCAGCCTGTCTCCCCAGAGCCGCAGGGCCGCCTCGAGCATGCGCCGGAAGTAGAGGCGGTTCTCCCCCTCCCCCAGCCGCATCTCGGCGCGCATCTGCCGGTGGTAGGCCATGAGATAGAACAGGTCGATCCCGGCGGCGGCGGCGCCGCCGGCGTCGAAGGCGTACCAGGAGCGGGCGCGCTCCGGGGTCAGCGGCGCCTCGTAATGGACGTTCAGGCCGACCGTGATCCCCGGCCGGGCGGCGCGGCAGGCGCCGACGATGCGCCCCAGCGCCTCGCCGACGCGTGCGACCTTGACGTCCTCCCAGGCGCGCTGCTGCGCCGTCCCCGGGGCCAGCATGAGGCGCGGATCGGCGTCCAGGCCGCTGGCGCGGATGAAGGCGGCCTGTCCCCAGGGAGAGAAGCCCTCGCGGCGCATCAGGGTGAGGTCGTCCTGGATGAGGATGCCCGCCACCTCCTGGCGCGCCAGGGCGCCGAAAAGCGAGGCGATCAGGTCGACGGCGCCGGGGTGGAACAGGTCGAGCTTGGGAACGGCGTGGAAGCCGCTGCCGTCCCATTCGCGGTCAAGGAGCCTCGGGTCGGCCAGCCAGGCGAACTTGCGCGCCCCCATCCAGGCCCACAGCGGCAGCGGCCCGACGGCATAGGCGCCGGCCCAGTCCTGCAGGGCGGGCCGGACGACCGGGAAGCGGCCGTTGGGGAAATACAGGCCGCCGCCGCGCTCGTCGTCGCTGAAGACGCGCAGGATGGCCTTGCCGAGGCCGGCGGCAGCGAGCCGGGAGGGCGCGGGCACGGCGGCGTAGTCGTTGCGGCGGAACTGCACCTCGTGGCGCCGCGCCGGCGAGGGGCCGGCGGCGGGCAAAACGGCCGCGGCCAGGAGCAGCGCCAGGCTACAGAGAGAGGTTCCACGCATCGGAGGCGTACTTTTCCCGCAGCGGTCCGATGCGCTCCAGGTCCTCGCTGCCGAGCGTCAGGGGCAGCAGCTCGCCGCCTGTGAAGGCGCGGAAGCTGGCCGCCAGCGACTGGCGCAGGTCGTCGGGACTGCGGCTGGAGAGGTCCTCCCAGGTGGTCATGCTGCGCCGCAGCGCCTCGGCGGGAAAATTGGCGCCGCCGGCGTACAGGTCGTAGTCCATGGCCAGGGGGATGGAGCCGTGCTGCAGCAGGGCCTGCTTGTCGCGCTTCTGCGCCGAGCCGACGATCTTGCGGCCGCCGGCCTCGATCTCGTGCGGCGTGGGGAAGGAGAAGCAGGGATTGCTGCTGCGCGAGAGCTCGCTGGCGCTGCCCTTGGAGAGGACGGCGTCGACGCCCAGCGCGCGGATGGCGTCCACCAGCACGCGCGAGATCAGCATGTAGGACTGGTGCAGGTCATGCTCCTTGAAGAAGAGGTCCTCGGAGGAGGCCACGGCATAGGTGATCTCGCGATGGTGCAGCACGGCCTTGCCGCCGGTGATGCGCCGCACGTACTCGCCGCCGCTGCGGCGGATGAAGTCGAGGTTCAGGGCCCGCTCGGCGCGCTGCGACACGCCGATGGAAAAGGTCGGGCGCCGCCAGGAGTAGAGGCGCAGGAAGCCCTGCTTGCGCTCGTGGCACAGGCGGAACAGGTGCTCGTCCCGGGCCATGTTCTCGGCGGCGGGGAGCGGTTCCGGCTCGGACAGCAGGAACCAGGCGGGCATTACTTGGCGTTCGGCTTCTGGGCGCCCTCGCCGTGGTGGGGGTGGGCGGACTTCTCCTCGGCGGGGCGGGGCTTCTCCTCGCGCGGCCGCATCTCGATGTTGCCCTCGAAGAAGCCGCTGTCGGCGATCACCACCCGCGGGGCGTGGATGTTGCCGTGCAGCGTGCCGGCGGGCACGATCTCCACGCGCTGGCTGCCGTGCACGTCGCCGGTGACCTTGCCCTTGATGACGACGTCGCGGGCCTCGATCTCGGCCTCCACGACGCCGTCGCGGCCGACGACCACGCGGTTCTTCACCGTGATCTTGCCCTGGATCTTGCCCTCGATCAGGATCTCGTCCTCGGAATAGACATCGCCCTTGACCAGCAGGGTCTTGCCGATGAGCGACGACTGGCCGGGCGCGGCGGCCGGGGCCGCCGCCGGGGCGGCCGGCATCTCCGCGGGTTTTTTCTGGGAAAACACTGCCATGGGTCCTCCGGATCAGGCCGGGCGGGGGAACAAGCGGGCAACGGGGATCGAACCCGCAACCCCAAGCTTGGGAAGCTTGTGCTCTACCATTGAGCTATGCCCGCTCATGACTCACGCCTTGGCGGCCTTCTTGGCCTTCGCCTTCGTTTCCTTCGCGGTCTTGGTCTTGTCCTTCTGCTTCTTTTCCTTGGGGGCGAACTGGTAGTCGACGAACTCGATGATGGCCGTCTCGGCGCCGTCGCCCTTGCGGAAGTCGCCGCGGATGATGCGCGTGTAGCCGCCGCGGCGGTCCAGGAAGCGCGGCGCCACCTCGTCGAACAGCTTCTGCACCGTCTGCCGCTTGTAGAAGAAGGCCAGGGCGCGGCGCTTGTCGGCCAGCGTGCCCGACTTGCCGATGCCCACCATCTTCTCCACGATGGGCTGCACCGCCTTGGCCTTGGCCAGGGTGGTGGTCACGCGGTTCTTCTCGACCACGCTGGCGGCCAGGTTGCGCAGCAGGGCGCGGCGGTGGGCCGGGTCGCGCCGGAGCTTGTATCCGTCTTTGCCGTGTCTCATGTTGCTAGTCCTCCATGACCTCGATGGCGTTGTCCTTCTTCTGGTATTTCTTGTGGAACTCGCTGCGCATCGGCTCGGGCAGGCGCTGGCCCAGGCCCAGGTCGTACTCGTTCAGCTTGCCGATGATCTCCTCCAGCGACTTCTTGCCGAAGTTCTTGGAGTTGAGCAGCTCGTGCTCGGTCTTCTCCACCAGCTCGAACAGGTAGTCGACGCCCAGGCGCTTCAGGCACTTCAGGGCGCGCACCGACAGCCCCATGGACTCCACGGTCTTCTCCAGGAACTCGGACTTGCTTTCCAGGTCGCTGCCGGCCTCGGGCTCGCTGCCGCCCTTCAGCTTGTCCTTGTCGGGGTAGTCGATGAAGACCACCAGGTGGTCGCGCAGGATCTTGCCGGCGCGGGCCAGCGCGTCCTTGGGCGAGATGCTGCCGTTGGTCCAGATCTCGATGACCAGCTTCTCGTAGTCGGTGGTCTTGCCCACGCGCGAGGGGGTGATGCTGTAGTTGACCTTCTCCACCGGGTTGAAATTGGCGTCGACGGGGATGTAGTCGACGCTCAGGGTCTCGTCGAAGTTCAGCTCGGACATCTTGAAGCCCAGCCCGCGCTTGACGACCATCTCCGCCTGGAACTTGGCGCCCTCCTCCATGTAGGCCAGGTGGATGCCCTTGTCCAGCACCTCGACGCTGCTGTCGCCCTGGATGTCGCCGGAGAGGATCTCGCCGGGGCCGGCCTTCTCGATGCGCACCACCTTCGTCTCGTCGCCGGTCAGCTTCAGGGGGACGGTCTTCATGTTGAGGATGATGTTCAGCACGTCCTCGTAGATGCCGGGGATGATCGAGAACTCGTGCAGCACCCCGTCGATGCGGATGGCGGTGATGGCCGCCCCCTCGATGAGGGAGAGCAGGACCCGGCGCAGGGCGATGCCGATGGTCATCCCATAGCCCCGCTCGAAGGGCTCGGCGCTGAAGCGGCCGTAGCTCGGCGTCAGCTCCTCGATCTCCATCTTGCGGGGTCGCTGGTACTTGAAGTTCATGGTCCCTCCTTATTTCGAATACAACTCGACGATGAGGCGCTCCTCGATCTCCTTCAGGGACACGTCATCGCGCGTCGGCAGGGCGTTCACCTTGGCCTTGTGCGCCTCGCCGTCCAGCAGCAGCCAGCCCGGGACCTCGACCAGCCCCTTGACGCTCTCGAGCATGGCCTTGACGTTCTCGCTCTGGCGCTTGGCCTCGCGGAAGGAGATCTCGTCGTTCAGGGCGACGACGTAGGACGGGATGTTCACCTTGCGGCCGTTGACGGCGAAGAAGCCGTGGCGGATCATCTGCCGGGCGTGGTTGCGCGAGCTGGCGAAGTTGAGGCGGTAGACCACGTTGTCCAGGCGCATCTCCAGGCTGCGCAGCAGGTTCTCGCCGGTGATGCCCTTGCGCTGGGCGGCGTCGGCGAAGACGTTGCGGAACTGCTTCTCGCCCACGCCGTAGAAGCGCTTCACCTTCTGCTTCTCGCGCAGCTGGTTCTTGTAATGCGACTTGCGGAAGTTGACGCGCGCCCCCTTCTGCCCCGGCGGGTAGTTCTTCTTCTCCACGGCGCAGCGGTCGCTCAGGCAGCGGCGGCCCTTCAGGAAGAGCTTCTTGCCCTCCACGCGGCACAGACGGCACATCGATCCTGTATATTTTCCCACTGGGTTTCCTCCTTACACGCGGCGTTTCTTGGGCGGGCGGCAGCCGTTGTGCGGGATCGGCGTGACGTCCTTGATGGAGCGCACCTGCAGCGGCGTGCTGCCGATGGAGCGGATGGCGCTCTCGCGCCCGGCGCCCGGGCCCTTGACGCGGACGTCCAGCGAGCGCAGGCCGTAGTTCTCGGCGTCCTTCAGCGCCTTCTCGGCCGCCAGCTGGGCGGCGAAGGGGGTGGACTTGCGCGAGCCCTTGAAGCCCACCATGCCGCCCGAGGCCCAGGTCAGCACCTTGCCCTCGGTGTCGGTGATGGTGATGATGGTGTTGTTGAACGTCGAATGGATGAACATCACCCCGTGGGTGATGATCTTCTTGTCCTTCTTCTTGGTCTTGCTGCTGCTTTTCTTCGTTGCCATCGCGGCCTCCCTATTTCTTCTTCTTGATCATCGACCCGCGCGGCCCCTTGCGCGTGCGGGCGTTGGTCTTGGTGCGCTGCCCGCGCACGGGCAGGCCCTTCTTGTGCCGGCGGCCGCGGTAGCAGTTGATGTCCATCAGCCGCTTGATATCGGTATTGACCTTCTTCTTCAGGTCGCCCTCGACCATCTCCTCGGACTCGATGTGCTTGCGGATGCGGTTCAGCTCCTCGGGGCTCAGGTCCTTGACCTTCTTGTTCACGTCGACCTTGACCAGGTCGAGGATGGCCCGCGACTTGGGGCGGCCGATGCCGTAGATGTAGGTCAGTCCGACTTCCACCCGTTTCTGGCTGGGGATCTCGATTCCGGCGATTCGTGCCATGTGGCCTCCTTATCCTTGCCGCTGCTTGTGCTTGGCGTCTTTGCAGATCACCCGCACCACGCCCTTGCGCTTGATCACTTTGCATTTATTGCAGATCTTCTTGACGGACGCTCTGACTTTCATGGTTTCCTCCTATTTGAATCGATAGATGATGCGGCCGCGGGTGATATCGTAGGGCGATATCTCCAGCAGGATCTTGTCCCCGGGCAGGATGCGGATGTTGTTCTTGCGCATCTTGCCCGAGGGATGGGCGGTGATGCGATGGTGCGAGGAGTCCAGCTCCACCAGGAACATGGCGTTGGGCAGGGACTCCAGGATGACGCCCTTGACCTCGATGACATCTTTCTCCTTGTTGGCCATCAGCACCTCGTCAGGATCTCGGGCCCGTCATCGGTCAGGGCCACCGTATGCTCGAAATGGGCCGACAGGCTGCCGTCGCGGGTGACGACCGTCCAGCCGTCGTCCAGGGTGCGCACCGGCCAGGAGCCGGCGTTGATCATCGGCTCGATGGCCAGGGTCATGCGGCTCTTCAGGCGGGCGCCGCGGCGGCCGTCGTAGTAGTTCAGCACCTGCGGCTCCTCGTGCAGGCCGCGGCCGATGCCGTGGCCGGACAGGTCGCGCACGACGGCGAAGCCGGCGTCGCTGACGCAGTCGTCGATGGCCCGGGCCACGTCGCCCAGGTGGTTGCCGGCGCGGGCCGCCGCGATGCCCATCTCCAGCGACAGGCGGCAGGCGTCCATCAGGCGCCGCGCCTCGTCGCTGACCCGGCCCACGGCGTAGGTGCGGGCGCCGTCGCCGTGGTAGCCCTGAAAGACCACGCCCACGTCGATGCCCACGATGTCGCCCTCGCGCAGCACGCGCCCGGCGGTGGGAATGCCGTGCACCACCTCCTGGTTGATCGAGGTGCACAGCGTGGCCGGGAAGGGCCGGGCGCCGTCGCGGCCGCCGTAGCCCTTGAAGGCCGGCACGCCCTGCAGGCCGCGGATGCGCTCCTCGGCCCAGGAATCCAGGTCCAGCGTGCTCACGCCGGGGCGGATGCGCTCCTCGATCTCGGCCAGCACCACGGCGACGATGCGGTTGGCGCGGCGCATGAGCTCGAGCTCGCGGTCGGTCTTCAGCGGGATCATGCGATCAGCCCCCGCAGCCGCTCGTAGACCGGCCCGGCCGGGCCGTTGCCGTCGATGCGCGCCAGCACGCCCAGGCGGTGGTAGTACTCGATCACCGGCAGCGTGCGCTCGGCGTAGACGCGGAAGCGCTCGCGCACGGACTGCTCGTTGTCGTCGCGGCGCTGCTCGACGACGGCGCCGCAGAGGTCGCAGACCCCCGGCCGGCGCGGCGGCTTGTTGGCGCGGTTGTAGATGGCGCCGCACTCGCGGCAGGTCAGCCGCGACAGCAGCCGGCCCACCGCCTGATCCTCGTCGACCTCGATGAAGACCGCCTTCTCGCTGTCGCAGGGCACCTGCGACAAGGACTCGGCCTGGCGCAGGGTGCGCGGGTAGCCGTCCATGACGTAGCCGCCGTCCAGGTCGCCGGCCTGCAGCCGGCGGCGCACCATCTCGATCACCAGCTCGTCGGGGACCAGCCCGCCGGAGTCCATGTGCGCCCGCGCCTGGCGCCCCTCGGCGCTGCCGCGCTCGATCTCGGCGCGCAGGATGTCGCCGGTGGCGATGCGCGCGAAGCCGAAGTCGCGCTGGATGCGCTCGCCCATGGTCCCCTTGCCGGAGCCGGGCGCGCCGAAGAGGATGAAACGCTTCATCCGCGCCGCCCGCGAATGCGCCCCTTGCGCGAGAAGGAGTCGTAGTTGCGCATGGTCAGCTGGGCCTCGATCTGCTGCACGGTGTCCATGGCCACGCCGACCACGATCAGGATCGACGTGCCGCCGAAGTAGAACTGCACGTTGAAGCCCTCGTAGAACCAGCGCGGCAGGTTGGCCTCCAGCCAGTCGCCGACGAAGGGCAGGGCGCCGACCTTGAACCCGGTCAGCAGGAACTCCGGCAGCAGGGCCACCAGCACCAGGTAGATGGCGCCGATGAAGGTCAGCTTGGAGAGGACGCCGTCGATGTAGTCGGTGGTGTTCTTGCCCGGGCGGATGCCGGGGATGAAGCCGCCGTACTTCTGCACGTTGTCCGAGACGTCCTTGGGGTTGAAGACGATGGAGATGTAGAAGTAGGTGAAGAAGATGATGGAGACGATGTAGAGCAGGGTGTAGAGGGGCATGCCGAAGTTGAGCTGCTGCGAGATCTTCTGGGCGATGGGGTGCTTGACGAAGTTCAGGATGGTGGCCGGGAAGGTGATGACCGAGGAGGCGAAGATGATGGGGATGACGCCGCCGGTGTTCACCTTGAGCGGCAGGTAGGTGCTCTGGCCGCCCATCATGCGCCGGCCCTGGATGCGCTTGGCGTAGGTGATGGGGATGCGCCGCTGGCCCATCTCCACGTAACAGATGAAGGCGATGACCGCCACCACCAGCGCCACGATGAAGATCAGCTTCAGCGGGCTCATGTCGCCGGTGCGCAGCCCCGACAGCGTCTTGCCCACGCCGGGGACCAGGCCGACGACGATGCCGGCGAAGATGATCAGCGAGATGCCGTTGCCGATGCCGCGCTCGGAGATCTGCTCGCCCAGCCACATGATGAACATGGTGCCGGTGGTCAGGGTGAGCACGGTCAGCAGGCGGAAGCCCCAGCCGGGATTGAGCACGACCGGGATGCCGTTGGGGTTCATGCTCTCCAGGCCCACGGCGATGCCGCCGCCCTGGATGAGGCAGATCAGCACGGTGCCGTAGCGCGTGTACTGGGTGATCTTCTTCTTGCCCAGCTCGCCTTCCTTGGCGATGCGGTCCAGGTAGGGCCAGACCACCTGCAGCAGCTGCAGGATGATCGAGGAGCTGATATAGGGCATGACCCCCAGGGCGAAGATGGTCATGCGCGAGATGTTCTTGCCCGAGAACATGTCCATGAAGCCGAAGAACGACCCCTGCAGCGCCTCGAAGAACTGGCGCAGGGCCTCGGCGTTGAGGCCCGGGGTCATGATCTGCGACCCCATGCGGTAGACGGCCAGCAGCAGCAGGGTGAAGACCACGCGCTTGCGCAGCTCGGGGATGGAGAAGATGTTGCGGATGAAGCGGATCAAGATTCATCTCCTTGCAGGACGACGGCCTCGCCGCCCGCCTTCTGGATCTTTTCCACGGCCGTCCGGGAGAAGCGGTGGGCCTGGATCTTCATCTTGCGCGTCAGCTTGCCGTCGCCCAGGACCTTGATGTCCAGCTGCGGGCGGCGCGCCAGGTTCTTCTCGAAGTAGTCGGCGATGCGCACCTCGTCCAGCCCGCACTTGTCGAGGTCGCCGAGGTTGACGACGTTGTATTCGCGGCGGAAGATGTTGGTGAAGCCGCGCTTGGGCAGGCGGCGCACCAGCGGCATCTGGCCGCCCTCGAAGCCGCGGTTGTGGCTGTAGCCCGAGCGGGACTTCTGGCCGTTGCTGCCGCGGGCCGACTGCACGCCGTAGCCCGAGCCCGGGCCGCGCCCGACGCGCTTGCGCGCGCGCACCGCGCCCTTGGCGGGCTTGAGGTTACTGAGACTGATCATTGCCGACCTCCTCGACCTGGAGTAGAAAATCGATCTTGCGGATCATGCCGAGTATCTCCGGCCGTTTCTCGCGCACGACCACCGAGTTGAGCTTGTGCAGCCCCAGGCCCTTGACGGTGGCCTGCTGCCGGTCCGAGCGGCCGATGAGGCTCTTGACCAGCTTGATGCGGATCTTGGGGTACTCCCCCTGCTTCTTCACTGCCATGATTCCTCCTGGCTCTTGCCGCGCTTGCGGGCGAAGGCGTCGGGGTGCATGAACTTCTGCAGGCCGTTCATGGTGGCGCGGGCGACGGTGATCGAGTTCTTGCTCTTGAGGATCTTGGTCAGGATGTTCTTCACCCCGGCCAGCTCCATGATCACCCGCACCGAGCCGCCGGCGATGACCCCGGTGCCCGGGGAGGCGGGGCGCATGACCACCTTGGAGGCGCCGTAGGAGCCGACCTTGAAGTACGGGATGGTCTCGTTGATGATCGGCACCTTCACCAGGTTCTTCTTGGCGTCGGCCACGGCCTTCTTGATGGCCAGGGGCACCTCGCGCGCCTTGCCCTTGCCCAGCCCCACCTGGCCGCTGCGGTCGCCGACGACGACGGCCGCCGAGAAGCGCAGGTTCTTGCCGCCCTTGACGACCTTGGTGACGCGGCGGATGGAGATCACCTCTTCCTGGAACGGATCGTTGCTATCCATGTAGTGCTGCATGCGGAATCTCCTTAGAAGCGGATGCCCTTTTCGCGGGCGGCGTCGCTGAAGACCTTGACCCGGCCGGCGTAGTTGTAGACGTTGCGGTCGAAGACGACGGCCTCGATCTTCTTTTCCTTGAGGCGCTCGGCGATGGTCTCGCCCAGGAGCTTGGCCGCCGCCTTGTCCTTGGCGCTCTTCAGCTTGCCCTTCAGCTCCTTCTCCAGGGTGGTGGCGCTGAGCAGCACCTGGCGGCTGGCGTCGTCGATCACCTGGGCGTAGAGGTACTTGTTGCTGCGGACCATGATCAGGCGCGGCCGCTCGGCGGTGCCGCGCAGCCGGGCCTGGATGGCGCGGCGCACGCGCACGCGCTTGACCTTCTTGACGATGTATTTGGCTTTGATCATGTGCTTATACTCCCGCGGCCTTGCGGACCTTCTGGCGCAGTACCTGGCCCTGCAGGCGGATGCCCTTCAGCTTGTAGGGCTCCACCGGGCGCAGCTTCTGGATGTTGACGCAGGTCTGGCCCAGCAGCTGCTTGTCGTGCGAGAACAGCGTGAAGCTGCCCGGGTTCTCCTGGGTGGCGGTCACGCCGGCCGGCAGCGTGAAGTCGACGGGGTGGGTGTGGCCGACCTGCAGGTTGATGATGTTGCCCTTGACGGTGGAGCGCCAGCCCTTGCCGACGATCTCGATCTTGCGCGAGAACGGCTGGCTGACGCCGACGGCGGCGTTGCGCAGCAGGCTCCAGGTCAGCCCCTGCAGGGCCTTGAAGGAATCGTCGCGGCGCGCCACGTGGACGTTCGCGCCCTCGACCTTGACCTCGATGCCCTCGGGAACGGGGACCAGCAGCTCGCCCTTCGGCCCCTTGACGCGGATCTGGGCGCCCTCGACCTTGACGGTGACGCCGCTGGCGAGGACGACCGGCTTGGATGCTAGACGGGACATGGTTCCTCCTACCAGACGTGCAGCAGCACTTCGCCGCCGATGTTGCGCTTCTGGCACTCGGCGCCGGTGAGGATGCCCTGCGACGTGGAGATGACCGCCACGCCCAGGCCGTCGAGGACCCGGGGGATGGCGTCGGCCTGGGCGAAGACGCGCCGCCCCGGCTTGGAGATGCGCTTCAGGCCCTCGATGACGTTCTGCTTGCGGCCGCTGTACTTGAGCTCGATCAGCAGCTGCGCCGGCACCTGCGCCTTCTCCACGCGGAAGTTGGCGATGTAGCCTTCGCCCTTCAGGATCTTGGCGATCTCCAGCTTGGTGTTGGACAGCGGCACGGCCAGGTCGCGCTTCTCGGCCATGATGGCGTTCTTCATGCGCGTCAGCATGTCGGCGATGGGATCGGTGTGTGGCATTTCGTGTCTCCTTACCAGGACGCCTTGGTCACGCCCGGGATCTCGCCCTTCAGCGACAGCTCCCGGAAGCACAGGCGGCAAAGCTGGAACTTGCGGTAGACGGCGCGCGGGCGGCCGCAGAGCCGGCAGCGGGTGCGGTAGCGGATCTTATACTTCTTTTTCTTCAATTCCCTGACTTCGGATGATAGTTTGGCCACCGGTTCCTCCTTCTTATCTGAACGGCACGCCGAGGCGGGTGAGCAGCGCCATGCTGTCCGCGTTGTTCCGGGCCGAGGTGACGAAGGTGATGTGCATGCCCTTGGGCTTCTCGACCTTGCTGAAGTTGATCTCGGGGAACACCAGCTGGTCCTTGAGGGCGATGGTGTAGTTGCCGCGGCCGTCGAAGGACTTCTTGGACATGCCGCGGAAGTCCTTCATGCGCGGGATGACGATGGTGACGAAGCGGTCCATGAAGTCGTACATGCGCTCGCCGCGCAGCGTCACCGTGGCCGCCACCGGCTGGCCGGCGCGCAGGCGGAACGAGGCGATCGACTTCTTGGCCCGGCGCATCGAGGGCTTCTGCCCGGTGATGGCGCCCAGCTCCTCCATGACCTTGTCCAGGACCTTGATGTTCTGCGTGGCCTCGCCGACGCCGGCGTTGACCACGATCTTCTCCAGCCGCGGCACCATCATGACGTTGGCCATCTTCAGCTCCTGCATCAGGGCCGGGCAGATCTCCTTCTTGTATCGCTCATACAGTCGGTTCATGTTCGCTCCTAGTCCAGCACCACGCCGCACGAGCGGCAGACGCGCTGCTTGTTGGCGCCGCTGCCCTTGTAGCCGACGCGCACGCCCTTCTCGCACTCCTTGCAGTAGTACATCACCTGGCTCTGCGGGATGGCGCCCTCGCGCTCGACGATGCCGCCCTTGATGTTCTTCTGCGGGTTGGGCCGCACGTACTCCTTGATGACGTGGATCTTCTCCACCACCACGCGGTTCTTGTCGGCCATGATGCGCAGCACCTTGCCGGTCTTCTTGCGGTCCTGGCGGCGGCCGCTGGTGACGATCACCGGGTCGTTCTTCTTCAGCTTGAATTTGGCCATTAGATCACCTCGGGGGCCAGGGACACGATCTTCATGAACTTCTTCTCGCGCAGCTCGCGGGCCACCGGGCCGAAGACGCGCGTGCCGACGGGCTCGTTGGCCTTGTCGATGATCACGGCGGCGTTGTCGGAGAAGCGGATGTAGGAGCCGTCCTTGCGCCGGCACTCCTTGCGCGTGCGCACGATGACGGCGCGGATGACGTCGCCCTTCTTCAGCTTGGCGTTGGCCTCGGCGATCTTGACCGAGCCGACGAAGATGTCGCCCACCTTGGCGATCTTGCCCACGTCGCCGCCGACGGCGCGGATGAACATGACCTCCTTGGCTCCGGAGTTGTCGGCCACCTTAAGCCTGGTTTGCATCTGTATCATTGGGCACCTCGATCTTCTGCATCACCGGGACGACGCGGATCACCAGCCAGCGCTTGCGCTTGCTCAGCGGCCGCACCGGCTTGATGGTGACGATGTCCCCCGCCTTGCACTTCTTGGCCTCGTCGTGGGCCAGGAAGGTCGTCTTCTTGCGGATGGTCTTGCCGTACTGCGCGTGCTGGATGACCCGCTCCACGCTCACCGAGACGGTCTTCTCGGCGCGGGCGGCCACGACCACGCCCTGCAGCGTGCGCTCAACCTTTGCTTTTTTCTGCGTCTTGTCCATTGTGCGTCCTCATTTCCTTCAGGATGGTCATGTACTTGGCGATGTCGCGCTTGGTCTGGCGGATCTTGTAGGGGTTCTCCGCCTGGCCCAGCGTCTTCTGGAACTTCTGCTTGAACAGCTTGTCGCGGAGCTCGCCCAGCTTGGCCTCGATCTCGTTCGCGGCCATGGTGCGGATGTCCTTGGTCTTCATTGTCCTGCTCCTATCATCGTGCGCGAGATGAAGCGGGTCTTGAAGGGCAGCTTGCGCTGCGCCAGCTTCATGGCCTCGCGGGCCAGGTCCTCGGTCACGCCTTCCAGCTCGTAGAGGACGCGGCCGCGCTTGACGACGTCGACCCAGAACTCCGGATCGCCCTTGCCCTTGCCCATGCGCACCTCGACCGGCTTCTTGGTGACGGGCTTGTAGGGGAAGACCCGCACCCACAGCTTGCCGCCGCGCTTGATGAAGCGGTTGATGGCGATGCGGCCGGCCTCGATCTGCCGGGCGGTGAGCCAGTCGTTCTCCATCGCCTGCAGGCCGAAGTCGCCGAACTCCAGCTTATTGCCCTTGGTGGCCATGCCGCGGCGCTTGCCGCGGAAGACCTTCCGATGCTTGACCTTCGCTGGCATCAACATGATTTATTCTCCTTTCTCCTCGATCTCGATTTCCTGCTTGCGGTAGCGCTCCTTTTCCTTGTCGCCGCTGTAGACCCAGACCTTGATGCCGATCTGGCCGTAGTCGGTGAAGGCCTCGGTGAAGCCGTAGTCGATGTCGGCGCGCAGCGTCTGCAGGGGCAGCTTGCCCACCAGGTACCACTCGGCGCGGGCGATCTCGGCGCCGCCCAGCCGCCCCGAGAGGCGGATCTTGACGCCGGTGGCGCCGGCGCGCAGCGTGGAGTCGACCACCTTGCGCATGGCGCGGCGGTAGGAGATGCGGCGCTGGATCTGGAAGGCCACGCCCTCGGCGATCAGCTGGGCCACCAGCTCGGGGTTGCGGATCTCCAGCACCTCGACGAAGATCTTCTCCTGGCTCTTCTTGGTGATGCCGGCGATGAACTTCTTGAGCTCCTGGATGCCGGCGCCGCCCTTGCCGATGAGGATGCCCGGGCGGGCGGTGTTGATCTGCACGCGCAGGGTGTCGGCGATGCGCTTGACCTCGATGGAGGCGATGCCGGCGTGCTTGTATTTCTCCTTGATCTGCTTGCGGATCTGGATGTCGGTGTGGAACTGGTCGATGTAGTGCTGGCCCCGGCCGTACCACAGCGACAGCCAGCCCTTGTTGAAGCCCAGGCGGAAGCCGAACGGATGTGTTTTCTGTCCCATGATTTACCCCTTCCTCTCGTCCAGATACAGGCTGATGTGGGAGTAGTGCTTGAGAATGCGCATGGCGCGGCCGCGCGGAGCGGGGCGGAAGCGCTTCAGGTGCGGCGCCTTGCCGACGTGGGTGCGCGCGACGTAGAGCTTGTCCACGTCGATGTTGGGGAACTTGACCTGGGCGTTGGCGATGGCCGAGCGCAGGATGTCCATGACCATGCCCGCGGCCTTCTGGCGCCGCGAGAACTTCAGGATGGTCAGGGCCTCGCCGGCGTCCTTGCCCTGGATCAGGTTCACCACCAGCTGGCTCTTCTGCGGCGAGATGCGCAGGAAGCGGCCCTTGGCGACTGCGATTTCGCTCATGGCGTTCCTCCTAGCCCTTGGCGGCCGGGGCGGCGGCCGGGGCGGCGGCCTTTTCCTTGGAGGTGTGGCCGCGGTAGGTGCGGGTCTCGGCGAACTCGCCCAGCTTCAGCCCCACCATGTTCTCGGTGATGAAGATGGGGACGAACTTCTTGCCGTTGTGCACGGCCAGGGTCATGCCCACCATCTCGGGGATGACGGTCGAGCGCCGGTACCAGGTCTTGATGACGTCCTTCTTGCCGGCGTTCTTGGACTCCACCACCTTCCTCATCAGCTTGTCGTCGATATACACGCCTTTCTTGACGGAACGGCTCATGGCTTACTTTCTCCTTTTGACGATGAATTTCTGGGTGCGCTTGTTCTTGCGCGTCTTGTAGCCCTTGGTGGGCTTGCCCCAGGGAGTCACCGGATGACGGCCGCCCTTGGTCTTGCCTTCGCCGCCGCCCAGGGGGTGTTCGATCGGGTTCATCACCGTGCCGCGCACGTGCGGGCGCCAGCCCTGCCAGCGGGTGCGGCCGGCCTTGCCGATCTTGATGTTGGCGCGCTCGACGTTGCCCAGCTGGCCGATGGTGGCGCGGCAGCGCACGTGCACCTTGCGCAGCTCGCCCGAGGGCATCTTCAGCAGGGCGTAGTCGCCCTCCTTGGCCATCAGCGTGGCCGCGGCGCCGGCGGTGCGCGCCAGCTGGCCGCCGCGCTTGGGGCTGAGCTCGACGTTGTGCACGGTGGTGCCCACGGGGATGTTCTGGATCAGCAGCGCGTAGCCGGGCAGGATCTCGGCCTCGCCGTCGGTGGCCAGCACCGCGTCGCCGACCTTCATGCCCAGCGGCGCCAGGATGTAGCGGCGCTCGCCGTCCCGGTACTTGACCAGGGCGATGCGCGGCGTGCGGTTGGGGTCGTACTCGATGGTCTCGACCACGCCGGGGATGTCCAGCTTGTCGCGGCGGAAGTCGATGATGCGGTACTTGCGCTTGTGGCCGCCGCCGTGGTGGCGCACGGCGATGCGCCCCATGTTGTTGCGGCCGCCGCTCTTGTTCAGCGCCACCAGCAGCTTGCGGTAGGGCTTGCCGGCGGTCAGCTCCTCGAACGTGTAGCCGGCGCGGCCGCGCAGGCCCGCCGACACCGGGTTGTATGTCTTGATGCCCATTAGATCACCTCGACGTATTCGATCATCTTGGCCTCGGGGCTGAGCTTGACGTAGGCCTTCTTCCAGTCGGAGCGCCGGCCCAGGTAGCGGCCGTGGCGCTTCTCCTTGCCCTGGAAGTTCAGGATGCGCACCGACTGCACCTTGGTCTTGAACAGCTCTTCCACCGCCTTCTTGACCATGATCTTGTTGGCGTCGCGGTGCACCTTGAAGCACAGCAGGCGCTGGGTGTCCTTGAGGCCGGTGGACTTCTCGGTGACCAGCGGCGCCAGGATCATCTGACCGTATTGCAGTTTCATTTCAGCACCTCCGCCAGCTTCTTCACCGCGTCGACCGACAGCATGATGTGGTCGTAGTGCAGCGAGTCGTAGATGTTCATCTCGCCCACGTCGATGGCCTTGACGTGGGGCAGGTTGCGCGTGGACAGCATCAGCTCGCTGTTGCCGCGCTGGTCGACGATCAGCAGGCGGTCGAAGCGGAAGGGCTTCAGCGCCTTGAGGGCGTCCTTGGTCTTGGCCGACGCCAGCTTCAGCTCGTCGAGGACGAGCAGGCGGTCGTTGCGCACCTTCTCCGACAGCACCGACTTGATGGCGTTGCGCCGCGCCTTCTTGGGCATCTCGTAGGAGTAGTCGCGCGGCTTGGGGCCGAAGGTGGTGCCGCCCTTGCGCCACAGCGGCGAGCGCAGCGCGCCCATGCGCGCGCGGCCGGTGCCCTTCTGCTTCCACAGCTTCTTGCCGCTGCCGGAGACCTCGGCGCGGGTCTTGGTGCTGGCCGTGCCCTGGCGCTGGTTGGCGTTGTAGTTCTTCACCGCCTCGTAGATCAGGTGCTCCTTCAGCGGGTAGCCGAAGATGGACTCGGGGAGCTCCAGCTCGCTGACCTCTTTATTCTTGATGTTGCGGACTTTGACCTTGACCATGCTCAGCTCCTTTTGCGGGAATCCTTCAGCACGTAGAGGTAGTTGCCGTTGTGGCCGGGGACGGCGCCGCGCACCATGAGCACGTTGCGCTCCTTGTCCACCTTGACCACCTCCAGGCCGCGCACCGTCTTGCGCCGGCCGCCCATGCGCCCGGGCATGCCCTTGCCCTTGATCACCTCGCCGGGGTAGGTGTTGCTGCCGGCCGAGCCGATGGCGCGGTGGAACATCGAGCCGTGGCTGCTGCGGCCGCCGGCGAAGCCGTAGCGCTTGACCACGCCCTGGAAGCCCTTGCCCTTGGTGGTGCCGCAGACGCGGACGATCTCGCTCTCGCTGAAGATGTCCACGCCGACGCTGGCGCCCAGCTCGGGGCCGGCCTCGTCCACCGTGAACTCGCGCAGCCGCCGCGTGGGCGGCACGTTGGCCTTGGCGAAGTGGCCCTTCATGGGCTTGTTCACGTTCTTGACCTGCCGGGGCTCGACGAAGCCCAGCTGGGCCCGCGGCGCCTGGCCGGCCACGCTCTTCCTCTGGATCACCAGGCACGGCCCGGCCTGGATCATGGTCACCGGGATGACGCGGCCGTCATCGGTGAACAGCTGGGTCATGCCGATCTTCTTGCCGATAATTCCCTGGATCATCGTTTCACCTTCTTGCTCAGTTGGACTTGACCTCGACCTCTACGCCGGCCGGAAGGTCCATCTTCTTCAGCTCGGAGATCGTGTCGTCGTTGTGCTCGCGGATCTCGATCAGCCGGGCGTGCGAGCGGCGCTCGAAGTGCTCGCGCGACTTCTTGTCGGTGTGCGGCGAGCGCAGCACGCAGAAGCGCTCGATGCGCGTCGGCAGCGGGATGGGGCCGGTGACCACCGCGCCGGTGCGCTTGGCCTTGGCCACGATCTCGGCCGAGGACTTGTCCAGCACGCGGTTGTCGAACGATTTCAGCTTGATGCGGATTTTGGTCAGCATGTTCTCCTCTTACTCGATGATGTCCGTGACGCTGCCGGCGCCGATGGTGCGCCCGCCCTCGCGGATGGCGAACTTCAGCCCCTTCTCCATGGCGATCGGCGTGATCAGCGTGATCTCCAGGTTGGCGTTGTCGCCGGGCATGACCATCTCCGTCCCCGCCGGCAGG